>JBBTDR010000235.1:0-4922 GCA_038042665.1 Nitrospinota bacterium | reverse complement strand
CTCCACCAGCCCGGCGATCAAGGCCGCGCGCTGGGCGAGGGTGGGGACTTCGAGGTACTCCGCCTCGGTGTGGAGGTTTCCTCCGACCGGCCCCAGGCCGTCCAGCACGGGCACGCCCAGCGGGGAGAGGAAGTTCCCGTCCGAGCCTCCGCCCGTGGGGGTGTGGGTGAGGGTGAAGCCCGCCTCGCGGGCCACCTCGGCGGCGAGCCCGATGAGCCAGCCGGTCTTGGCGTTGCGCTCCATGGCGAGGCGGCCCCCCCGGCGCTCGAAGGCGAGCTTCGTCCCCTCCAGGGCGGGCCGCCCGGCGAGGGCGAGGAGTTCCCGCTCCATCTCCTCGAGCGTGGCCTGGGTGTCCGCCCGCAGCTCGACGAAGCAGGAAGCCTCCCCGGCCACGATGGCGGGCCGCTCCCCGCCCGCGAGGCCCGTCACGTTCACCGTGCCCCCGGGCCTCTCCAGGGCGCAGGCGCGGAGGATCTGGTGGGCCAGCTCCACCACCGCGCTCCGGCCCCGCTCGGGGTCCACCCCCGCGTGTGCCTCGACCCCCTGGACGCTCAGCTTGCTGTAGACGCTCCCCTTGCGGGAGGAGACCACCGAGCCGTCCGCCCGGGCGGGCTCGATGACGAGGGCCGCCGCCGCGTCCCGCCCCAGGCGCTCGATGTGGGGGCGCGAAGAGGGGTTCCCGCGCTCCTCGTCGGTGTCGTAGAGCACGAGCACCTCCCCCGCGGGCCGGAAGCCTTCCCGCGCGAGGGCCTCCAGCGCGAAGAGGCAGGCCACGAGGCTCCCCTTCATGTCGGCGACGCCTGGGCCGCGGGCGCGCTCACCCTGGACCGTGAAGGGCCTTCGCGCGGCCTCGCCCTCCGGGAAGACGGTGTCGCAGTGGCCGAGGAGGATGACCTTGGGCCCGCCGGGGCGCGCGCCCCGGAAGCGGGCGAGCATGTGGTCCCCCGTCCCCTCCGCGCCGGGCAGGCGCTCCACCTCGGCCCCGAGGGCGCGGTAGCGCCCAGCGAAGAGGGAGGCGACGGCGCCCGCCCCCTGGCCGGGGAAGGTGGGCGAGTCGATCCCGACCGCCTGGGCGAGGGTCTCCACCATCCGCGCGCGCTGGGCCTCCAGGCGCGAGCGCAGGGCGCCTGCGCCGATCATGCGTTCTCCCCCCTCGCGTAGAACCTCCCCTCGGTGGTGTCCCCCGCGGCGAGGAGATCGTAGCGGCCCTCGGGCATGGCCCGCCAGACCTCCCGGGCCAGGGCGAGCCGGCCGGGGCCCGTGCAGTGGCTGAGGTAGAGCACCCGCTTGGCCCCTGCCGGGAAGCGGGCGGGATAGCTCTCCGGGTGGGCGGCGAGGGCGGCCAGGTGGGCCGGGGTGATGGTCTCACCGAGCTGGAGCCCGGTGAGGGCCGCCACGCGCTCCCCCCGGTGGACGATGCCGGGCCCGGCCGGCTGGCCGACCGCGCTGAGCCCCATCACCACCACGCAGTGGGTGGCCCCCCGGGGGATGAGGGGCTCGCCCTCGCGCGGGGCCTTGATGAGCCGCTTGCGCGCCCCGTCGGTCTTCACCACCAGCACCCCGCCGAACCCCTCGGCGTGCAGGGCCTCCACCCGCCCGGCCGGGAGCCCGCGGAAGAGGTTCTGGGGGAGCTTCTTCTCCACCCACACCACCGGGCCCCGGGCCGCCCAGGCGGCGGCGGCCTCCTGGACGCGCGCGCGCCCCTCCCCGCTCAGGAGGAGGGAGGCGCCCTCCTCCCCGCCCAGGCCGTGGAGGTTGGTGGTGCTCGTGACGATGACGGGGATGGAGGCGTCCAGCAGCTCCTGCACCAGGCGCTTCATCACCGTGGCCTTCCCCCCGGCCCCCATGACGGCCGCCAGGTCCCCGGCCCGGAGGCCCAGGAGGGCGGCGAGGGAGGGGAGGGGTTGAGAAGCGTTCGTCATCGCCAGCACTGGTTCCGGAGAGCAATGAGCGCCACCCAGTTGCCCGGTCTGGGCTCTTTGCTTCTCCCTCCCCCTCCGGCCTGCGACGAGCTCAGTCGAGTCGGGGAGGGATGGGGTGGGGGAAGGGCCGAGAGCGGTTTCCCCTCCCCCGGGCGGTGGCGGGCACCGCCACCCAAGCGGCTAGCTGCTTGGGGTGGCCCCCAACCCCCTCCCGGTGGGAGGGGGAGACTCAAGGAGGAGCCGAGGGAAGAGCATTCCCTCCTGGCCGGGAACATCTGCGGCAAATTCCGGGAGACGGCCAACTGAGAGCCCATGCTAGGCCGCCGCCCGGTAGATGGCCTCGATGTCCTCCTGGGTGAGTTTCCGGGGGTTGAAGCCGAGGAGGCGCTGCTGGGTCTTGAAGGCGGCCTCGGCCAGCTCGGGGATGACGTGGGCGGGCACCCCCACCTCGCTCAGGCGGGTGGGCACCCCGCAGTCCCGGCACAGGCGCTCGACCGCCCCGACCGAGCGCTCGGCCGCCTCGGCCTCGCTCAGGCCCTCGGTCCGCTCGCCCAGGATGCGGGCGATGCGGGCGAACTTGGCGGGGGCGGCCCCGTAGTTCCACTTCATCACGTGGGGGAACATGAGGGAGTTGCTCACCCCGTGGGGGATGTGGAAGCGCGAGCCCAGGGGGTAGGCCAGGGCGTGGATGGCCCCCGCTCCCGCCCCGGCGAGGCAGACGCCTCCGTAGTGGGAGCCCAGGGCCATGTCCGAGCGGGCCTGGAGGTCGCTCCCGTCCCGGCACACCCGGCGCAGGGCCCCGGCGATGAGCTCCATCCCGCGCACGCTGTAGAGCTCGCTCAGGGGGTGGGAGTTCGGGTTCACGAAGGACTCGAGGCAGTGGGTCAGGGCGTCCACCCCCGAGGCGGCCGTCACCTTCTGTGGCACGGTGAGGGTGAGCTCCGGGTCCACGATGGCCGCCCAGGGGATGATGTGGGTGCTCACGATGGCCAGCTTCACCCCCTGCTAGGGCACCGAGAAGATGGCGTTCGGGGTGGCCTCGGCCCCGGTGCCGCTCGTGGTGGGGACGAGGAGGGTGGGGAGGGAGGGCTTGGGCAGGAGCTCGACGCCGAGGTAGTCCCTCGGCTTGCCCCCGTTCGCCAGGATGGCGGCGATGGATTTGGCCATGTCCATCGAGCTGCCCCCGCCGACGCCGACCACGAGGTCGGGCCGCTCGCGCTGGAGGAGGGCGTGGGCCTTCTCGAGGTCGCCGATGGCGGGCTCGGCCGGGCACTCGTCATAGATCGCCGCCTCCACCCCCGCGGCCTTCAGGGGGGCGAGGGCCTTCTCCGCCACCCCGGCCCCGCGCACGCCCTTGTCGGTGAAGAAGAGGGCGCGCTTGGCCCGGAGGAACTCGGCCTCGTCCTTGAGCCTGGCGACGGTCCCGGCTCTGAACCAGGTCCTGCGCGGATGACGGATGCTCGACATCGCGGGAACTCCTCTTTGCCGTGGAAAGGATGCATCGCCGCCCCGGGAGGGGAAGGGCCATTATCCCCGCGGGGCTGAGTTCACGGCAAGCTGCCGACCGCAGGGGCGCAATCTAGGGGGCTTCCTGGAGTGGTCAAGTTGAATGGCGGATAAAGTATTTTAATTCAATGTGTTATGACGGAACAAAAACTTTGGGCCGCCTTGATTTGGGGGAAGAAATGAAGTATATTTTATTTACTTCCTCCCCGCTCGCTGGTTGTGGTTTCTGGGGTAACCCAGGACCCTTCCCCGGGCGGGTGTTTTTTTCTGCGGAGTTGTAATGTCGACGACTACAGCGAATACGATAGTTTTGGTAGATGGACAAAATCTCTATCACTTGGCCAAGGGGATATGGGCGCCTCCCGGTCGTTCCATCTCATCTCCTTACACCTGGCCAAGTTATGATGTAGAAAAATTGGCTGAAAATATCGTGTCAAGAATTCCCGGGAGATCCCTGAAGCAGATTCGATTTTATACCGGTGTCCCTCGACCTGAGCAGAGCAAATTTTGGCATGGATTCTGGTCGAATAAACTCCGATACCTCAAAAGTGTGGGAGTCTATGTATACACCGGAAGAATTAATCCAGGAGGCCAGGAAAAGGGAGTAGATGTCAGCTTGGCTACGGACTTGATTCGCCTGACATATGAAAAACAATATGAAGTTGCGATTATCGTAAGCCAAGATTGGGATTTTGGGCCAGCGGCAGCAATGGCATTACAAATCGCGAAAGATCAAAAACGCTGGATTACACTTGAATCAGCATTCCCATGGCAACCAGGATGCAAGTATAGTCCACGTGGCATCCCCGGAACAAAATGGACACACATAGACAGAGATACTTACGACGCCTGCTACGACCCAACGGATTACCGATTTCTTTAGTTCTCTTCGCATTTCTTGCCAGTGCTTTCTCCTGCTCAACTACCGAGCTTTTTAAGCTGATACACTGCTGGCCTACTCCCGCCACTCCCGGCCCGTGAGCAGGCGCCAGGCGTTCTGGTAGGCGACGCGCTCCCGCGAGGCCGGGGTCAGGGCATCGAGGACGAGGCGGCGGTAGGCCTGGAGGCGGCGGGCGTAGTCGGCGGAATTCTCCCCGGCCGAGCTCCCGGTGAGGAAGTGGTCCACCCGGGCGTCGAGCAGGGCCTGCCACTCCGGGGAGAAGCGGCCGCCCGGGTCGTAGAGCAGGTTCCGCCGGGGCCGGATGACGGGGGAGGGCTCGGGCGGGGGGAGGGTGGTGAGGCCGAAGGCGAGGTTCGCGTGCCGGAGGCTCAGGGCGCGAAGCAGGGCGTGGCCGTAGCCGGGGTTCATCTCCTGCCGGGGCAGGTGGCCCGCCCCGGTCCAGACCGCCTGGACGGCCGGGTGGGCCGCGGCCAGGCGCTCGAGCTGGCCGACGTCCCCGTCCTCGGGCGGCATGTCGAGGATGAGGGGGGCGCGCTTCGCCCCCGCCAGGCGGAAGAGGGCCCCGAGAGCCTCGCGGCGGCGCTGGCCCTCCT
>JBBTDR010000234.1:0-1196 GCA_038042665.1 Nitrospinota bacterium | reverse complement strand
CGGACCGAAGAGATCAAGAAGCGCTTCGTGGAGTTCTTCGGGGCGTAGGAGAGACACCGATGCGAGGGCGCACGCACGCGTGGAAGGGGGCGCTGGCCGCCTTCCTCGCCGTCTCGCTGACTTCCGGCACCACCTGGGGCCACGACCCGCGGCCGGCCGAGGCGCGCCGCGAGGGGAAGGTCGTCTGGTACACGGCGGGCGCCCTGCCCGTCGCGGAGCGGATCGCCAAGCTCTTCGAGCAGGCCCATCCCGGAATCAAGGTGGAGGTCCACCGCTCGGGCTCCGAGCGGATCCTCCAGCGCCTCATGCAGGAGGTGGGGGCGGGGATCAAGAACTGCGACGTCTTCAACTCCTCCGACGCGGGCCACTACGTCCTCCTGAAGAAGAGGGGGCTCCTGGCCGAGTACACGCCGCCCGGGATGGAGCGCTTCCCCCAGAGCTTCAGGGACCCGGATGGGATGGCGCAAGGGTGGCGCGCTTTTCCGGTGGTGATCCCCTACAATACGAAGCTGCTTTCCCCGGGCGAGGCCCCGAAGAGCTGGAAGGACCTTCTCGATCCGAAGTGGAAGGGGAAGCTCGTCACCGCTCACCCCGCCTACAGTGGGACGATCGTCAGCCAGATCCTGGCGCTGGCGAACCTCTACGGCTGGGACTACTGGAAGCACCTCGCCCAGCAGAAGCCGCTGCTGGTCCAATCGGTCTTCGACCCGGGGCAGGTGGTCGCCTCCGGCGAGCGGGCGCTGGGGATCAACGGGGCCGAGTACTTCCTCTACACCCAGCAGAAGAAGGGGAACCCCATCGGCATCGTCTATCCCCAGGACGGTGTTCCGCTGATCATCTCATCGACCGCGATCACGAACTTCGCGCCTCACCCGAACGCCGCGAAGCTCTTCACCGACTTCATCTTCACCCGGGAGGTCCTGCAGTACCTCGCTGACGCCGAGGGACTGTACGTGCCCCACCCCGATGTCACGTACCCGGCGGACAAGCCGAAGCTGTCCGAGTTGAAGATCCTCCCGCTCGATCCGGAGGAGCTAGAGCGCAAGACCGAGGAGATCAAGAAGCGCTTCGTGGAGCTCTTCGGCGCATGATTGCCTCCCGGCCGCTCCCTTCCCGCCTCGAAGGGATCGACCGCTCCATCCCCGTGTGGCTCGCGGCGGCCCTCGCCCTGGCCCTCCTGATGCTCCTTCCCCTGG
>JBBTDR010000233.1:0-7304 GCA_038042665.1 Nitrospinota bacterium | reverse complement strand
GGTGCGGCAGGAGCCCCCTACCCCCCCTGCCCAGGGGGGGCTATCAATGTTCTGTAGTCAACTCTCACAGTCGCTCTCTCCAGAGGCCTGTCTGCATGGCTTGCCATGCGGGCGGGATTCGGGGAGGGCCGGGGGCCGCTCCTCCCCCGCCCGCGGCGGGGCCGGGCGCGGCGGCGGCGCGGCGGGAGGGGCCGGACGGCCAGGGCCCGGCGAGGCCAGGGACTCCAGGCGCTCCATCAAGCGCCAGATCGGCCAGGGGTTCGAGCTGGCACATCCGCAGGAGGGCCAGCTCGAGGGTCATGCGCGGGAAGTCGGAGCTCCTAAGCTCCACCCCCGCCCGCTGGAGGATGGAGTAGGCCTGGTGGGTCTCGGCGAAGGAGAGCTTCTGGGCGATGGCCCGCCGGTCCGCCATCTCCTCGGGGCCCGCGTCGAAGAGATCCTCCCCCTCCCCCGCCGTCTGGAGCACCATGCAGTCGCGCAGGAACTCGAGCAGGTTCGCGCAGAAGAACTTGAGGTCGTGGCCCGCCTCGAACACCTGGGCGAGCTCCCCGAGGGCCGTGCGGGCGTCCCGGGCGGCGACCGCCGAGGCGATGCGCCGGTACACCTCCGAGGAGGGCACCCCCAGCACCTCCTCGGCCGCCCTCACCGTCAACCCCTCCTCCCCCGAGAAGGCGAGCACCTGATCGAGGAGGGACTGGGCGTCGCGCATGCTCCCCTCCCCCATCCGGGCGACGAGGCGCAGCGCCCCCTCCTCGGCCCTGATCTCCTGCTCCTTGACGATGCGCCGCAGCTGCTCCGCCACGAGGGCCTGGGAGATGCGCCGGAACTCGAACACCTGGCAGCGGCTGAGGATGGTCTCGGGCACCCGCTGGATCTCGGTAGTGGCAAAGATGAACACCACGTAGGGGGGCGGCTCCTCCAAGGTCCTTAGCAGCGAGTCGAAGGCCTGTTTGGAGATCCGGTGCGCCTCGTCGATGATCACCACCTTGTACCGCCCGCGGAGGGGCCGGAAGTGCAGCTTCTCCTGAAGGTCGCGCACATTGTCGATGCCGGTGTAGGTGGCCCCGTCGATCTCCAGGATGTCCGGATGCGCCCCCCGCGTGATCTCCTCGCAGGAGGAGCAGGCGTTGCAGGGCTCGGGCACGGGCTTGTCCGAGGACTCGCAGTTGAGGGCCTTGGCGAGGATGCGGGCCGTCGTGGTCTTGCCCACCCCCCGGGTGCCGCTGAAGAGGTAGGCCGAGGCCACCCGCCCCGCCGCCAGCCCGTTCGAGAGGGTGCGGCAGATGTGGTCCTGGCCGATCAATTCCTCGAAGCGCTGGGGCCGCCATTTCCGGGCGCTGCCGATGAAGGCCATGGGAGACGCCCTCAGGAAGGGAAGCTGGCCCTGCGAGAGGGTCCGCCGCCGGGCCGGGGCCCGGCGGGCGCGCGGCGCAGGCGGCCGGCCAGGCGACCTCGTGGCACCCGGGAGGATCCGCTTACCGCTGCTTCCTTCCGGACCTGACGGGGTTCACAGGCTCCCGCTGCACAAGACCCGGCCGGCCGGCCGCGCCGCGCGCCCAGGCCCTCATCCTACCCCGCCCCCTCCCCTTTGGAAAGGGCCGAGATCGCGGGATTGTTGGATTCCGCGCCGCCCCTTGAAATGAAACCCATTGCGGGCCGTCCGGCCCGGGGATATCTTGGTCCCGGCCCTGACGCCGCCCTTTGAGATTCCCCGGAGAGCCCATGCGTCCCCGCTTCCCCCCTTTTTGCGCCCTTGTGGCCGCTTGGTTTTTGTGTGTCCTCGCGGTTTCCGCCCAAGGGGCCCCTCAGCCCAGCCCGAGCGATCCGCCGCGCGAGGAGAACTATACCCGGGGCCGGATCGTCGACTGGGAGCTTGTTTCCCTCCCCACCCGGCCGGAGGCGCAGCAGAACCTCCTCGTGGGCCGCCCCCAGGGGGAGGCGAAGGGCGCCGTCCTGCTCTTCCCGGGAGGCAACGGCGCCAACTCGTTCCGGAGGCAGGGAGAGCGGACCCGCCTGGGGAACAACTTCCTGGTGCGGAGCGCTCCCCTCTTTCTGCGGGAAGGCTTCGCGGCGGCCATCGTGGACGCGCCCTCGGACCATGCCTCGGGCATGGGCGACAATTTCCGCACCAGCGGGGACCACCTCACGGACATCCGGGCCGCGGTGGACCACCTGGCCCAGGAGGGCTTTTGGGACATCTTCCTCATCGGCACCAGCCGCGGGACCCTCTCCGTGGCCTACCTCGCCACCCGGCTGACGCACCCCCAGGTGAAGGGGTTCGTCCTGACCGCGGGCATGGACAGCATCCACAGCCTGCCGATGGAGGAGGCCGAAGCGCCCGTCCTCGTCGTCCACCATGCCAACGACGGTTGCAAGCAGACCACCTACTCCGGCGCCCAGGCGATCCACACCCGCCTCGCCAAGAGCGCGCGCAAGCACTTCATCTCGGTCATGGGTGGGGACACCCCCATCTCGGAGCCCTGCGAGGCCCTGAGCCCGCACGGCTTCCTGGGGAAGGAGGCCGAGGTGGTCGGCGCCATCGCGAAGTGGCTCAGGGGAGAAGCGGCGCCCGCTCAGGCCGGCCCCTGAGCAAGGGGGGGGGCGGAAGGCTGGCCGCGGCGGGGATGAAAACCGCGCCGGGCCACGCCCAGGGGGAGCTCGTGATGGGGGGCGGGCGGGTTGAGGGTCCGCCGCCCCGGGCGCGGGGGGGGGTGGACGGGAAGGAGGCCGTGCTTCCCAGTTGGCGGGTCTTCTCGGAGGAGGACCCCCTCAGCGAGCGGGCCTACGGGCAGATGGCCCTGGGGGCGGTCCGCGCGGCGGGCCGAAGGGTCAAGCGCTGGAGGGAGGAGGGATGATCCTGCGCTGGATGGCGGCGGGTCTCACGGAAGCGGAGAGGGGATTCCGCCGGGTCCGGGATATCAGGGGATGGCTCAACTCGGCCTGGCGCTTGCACAGAACGGCGAACGCTTAGATGCCAAGAACAAGGCCGTGGAGGCCGCCTGGCCATGAAGGGCCGCCACCCGAATTCAGCAGCGGGCGGGGCATTGCCGGGAACCCGGGAGATCCGGCGCGAGATCAACAACGTGGGCGTCAGCGAATACGAATACTTCTCGGCCTCGTTACGCGATGGCGGAACTGTTCGCCCGGTGCATGGAGAAGAAGGGGCACAAGGGCGCCCGGAAGCCGGCCAAATAGGATCCATCTCATGGAAAAGACCGGCCGCCGCCGCCCCGGAATGCGCTTGCGGACCCTCCTTCTGATCGGTTTCCTCCTGGGTTCCCTTTCTTCCCGCCACGTCCTGCCCGTGGAGGGGCTCCCGCCTCTCCGGAATCTCGCCCCCAACCCCGGCTTCGAGGAAGAGGCCGGAGGCGCCCCCCGGGGCTGGAGACGGATTCTCCTCCCCGGCGGGGGGCCGCCCGGCCCTTCGCGGACCCAGGGCTGGCTCAGCCCCCACGCCCTCCACCTCGCCCCCAAGGCCCACGTGGAATGGCGCGCTCAGGTGGATGGCGTCCGGCCCGGCCGGCATTACCAGTTGACCTTCCTGGTCAAGCGGGAGGGCTGGCAGGACGGCGAGTACCCCCACCTCCGGATCTTCGGCCGGGAGATCCGGCTGAATGAGCTTTTCTCCTGGGGCGGGTGGCGAAAGGTCCGCCATGTCTTCCGCGCCGGCGGGGAGGAGAGCACCGAGCTTGCGTTCATCGGCCGGGGGCTCACGCACGGCTTCGCCATCGACGACGTCGAACTGCTGGAAATCGCCTTCCAGGAACTCCGGCCCAACCAAGGAGAAGAGATCCAGGGCGGGAGGCCGGTTTTTTCCTGGACACTCCCCCCGACCGAGTTGATCATCCGCCAAGAAATCGAGATATCCCAGGACCCCGGCCTCCGGAACCCCACTGTGATCGAACTGATGAGCCCCCGGGGGAGCCAGGTGAGCCTCCTTCGGCCGCTGGCGGGTGGGGATTGGCACTGGCGGGTCAAAGCCTTCCTCGGGCAAGAAGAGGTGGCACGCTCGGAGGTCCAACGCTTCCGCGTGCCCGGGAAGGAAGCGAGCCCCGCCGGAGCCCTGCCGCCCCACGTCCGCCTGGACCCTCCGCCCGCCCACCCGGCGTTCTTCCCTCTCGGCTTCTTTTCGGCGAGGCCCGATCCGGCCAGCCTGAAAGAGGTGCGGGAGGCGGGCTTCAACACCGTCCAGGGTTCAGCCGACCCCGAATTCGTGAAGGCCGCGGCCCGGCACGGCCTGCACTCCATCCTCGCGGTCGGGACCGACAACGAGGGACGGATCCAATCTTTCGTCCGGAGCGATCCCGCCCTGCCCGGCCTTTTGGCATGGTATCTCGCGGACGAGCCGGAGGGCCGGGGCGTCTCTCCCGCGGCCCTCTGGCTCCGGGGGGCCGCCCTCCGGCGCCTCGCCCCCCATCACCCCACCAGCCTGACCCTCATGCGGTCCGGGCAGGCGCCCTACTATGCGCCCGCGGCGGACATCGTCCTGGTGGACCCCTATCCCATCCCCACCCAGCCCCTCACCTGGCTCAGCGACTCGATCGACGAGGTGCGGCGGGCGCTCCGCCCCGGCCAGAGCGTCTGGGCCATTCTCCAGGCCTTCAGCTGGGGAGGGGAGCCTCTCTACCCGAAGGATCGGCCCAGCCGCTACCCCACACTCGAAGAGCAGCGGGCGATGGCTTACCTGGCCGTGACGCACGGAGCGAGCGGCATCTTCTTTTTCGGAGAGAACTACGCGCGGATGGACTCATTGCACTGGGCCAACCTCAAGAAGCTCGGCCGGGAGCTGAGTTGCCTCCTGCCTCTCCTGGGCTCCCCCGCGGGAGACTCCCGCTTCGTTCAGCCGGATCCTGCCGCCGACCCGAGAGGAAAGCCCGCCATTCACTACGGGGAGAAGCGCCTCGCCGAAGACATCCCGGCCAGCCCCCCCTGCCCCGCCCTGAAGAGAGGCCGCTATCTCATCGCCGTGAATCCCTGGCCAAGGCCCCATCCCCTCCGCTTCGCGGGTTTCGCCCCGGGCCAGACGCAGGCCATGAGCCTCCTCGAAAATCGTGCCCGTCCGATTGTGAATGGGGAATTTCGCGATCGCCTCGGTCCCCTGGAGGTGCGCATCTGGCGCTTGGTTCAGGAGAACTAGGGCCAACTCCCTGGAGGAGACAGGAACAAGCTCTTGCAGGCGGAAAGGGAGAGCCAAGAGGGGCGGACAAGGAGATGGCCCCCCCAAAAAACGCTCCCCCCGAAGGGGGAGCGCGCAGGAATCTCTTTCCTGGAACTGACTATGTTCCGATTCTATGAAACTCCCTATCCTAGAACTGAAGCCCCACCTTCACCATCACGGTGTTGTCCCTGTAGTCGTTCGTATCCTCGGAGGAGTCCTTCTTCTTGTACTCGTATTCGACGCTCGTGAACCAGGGGAACACCTCCGACTTGGCCCTGTACGTCAACCCGACCTTGACGGAGACAATCTTGTCCTTCCGGTTGGCTCCGACATCTCCCTTCTTAATGAAGTTGTTGACCTCATAGGAGGGAGTCAGGGACGCCTCCAGCTGATCCGAGAGGAAGAAAAGGCCCTGGGTGAGCGTCCCATCCGCCCTGTACTTCTGGTACCCGAACTGGCCCGGGGTGCTGGAGGGCTCAAGGCCGGCCGTGAACCTCAAGTTGATCGTGGTCCGCTCCGGCTGGACGGCATAGGTGAGGTCCACGTCCGCGCTGAAACCGGTGGTGTCGCGGTCGGTCCGGTTGTCCGCCGAGATGCTGGTGTCGAACTCACGAAACTCGGCGCCGAAGGTGGCGTGGCCCGTGATGAGGGCCCCCGGCGTGAACGCCAAGCCGCCGCGCACGAAATGCGCGCGCGAGTCGTCGCGCTGGTCGCCCGAGGCGCGCTGGGTGAAATCCGTCCGGATGAAGCCGTAGTCGAGGCGGACCGCGGTCTTCTCGGTGAACTTGTATTCCCCTATCCCGCCGAGGCGGTAATCCCACTTGTTCAGGCGGTCGTTGAGGGCCCGCTCGTACTGGTCGCGCCCGGCCGAACCGTTTATTTCCAGGTGGACCTTGTTCTCCTCGTACCCACCGTAGCCGAGGGATGTCGAGACCTTGCCTACAGCGTGCGGGGTGCGGGCCCCCGTGGTGCTCTGGGTCTCGCTGGAGGATGGATCGTCCGTCTTGTCCCAATTGCCGTTCGTCTTCCAGTAGTAGCTGCCGAAGAGGCGCTCCAAAATGAGAGCCGCTGTGGTGTAGGTGTTGTCGGCGTCTTCCGTGTCGAACTTGTCGAAGTCCTTCCGCTCGTACTTGAACGACCCCGACGCCTTGCTCGCCGCGCCGAAGGGGAGATCCAGCCGGAGCGAGGGGATGTAGCGGATGATCTCGTCGCTCTTCTCCTGGTCCCGCGTCAGGAAGATGTTGTTGTCATGCGTATAGCTGACATCGAAGCCGGGATGGAATTCGAGCGCCCCCAAACGCAGGAGCGAGGGCTCCCTCTTCTCGGGCGCCGCTCCCGGCGGGGCGGCCGTTTGCTGGGCAGATGCGAGACCAAAGGCGCTCAGCACGAGAAGGCCCGCCAGCAAAACGACGGCATGCCAACCCCACCTTCCTACTTTTTTCTTGGGCATACCATCCCCTTTCGCACGCCCTGGGACACTTCAGCCCGTCCATGGGTCAGATGTGTTCGCAACCCTTTAACTTTAACGTAACACCTGAATCCGAGAAAAAGTTTCAGCGCAACAAGACCGCTTTTGCACGAAAAAAACTCTCGCCCCCCGCGCCCTTAGCCCACTTCCGCAAAAAATCGCGTTCAAGCTAAGGCGTGGATGGGCTCGCCACAACCTGCTGAATCTCCGCCGCCGTCGCCCCTTGCTGCACGGCCTCAACCACGGCCGGGTTTAACGCCGCCTTATCCAGCGCCACCGCGGCAGGCGCCGCAGGCGCGATCACCGGAGCGGCCACCGCCGCCGTGACGGGCGCGGCCACCGGCGCCACCGTAGGCGCCGCCACCCCCGCCGTCTGCGCGCCCTGCACCGCGCCCGCCGAAGCCGCCTGCTGAACAGCCTGAACAGCCGCGACGCTGGCACCAGCGGCCTGGGCGCCCTGGACGGCGCCCTGCTGGGCCGCCTGGGCCACTGCGGCGGTGTCCGCACCCGCCGCCGCCGCTCCCTGCACCACGCCCGCGGAGGACGCCTGGGCTGCCGCCGCTACGTTCACCCCAGCCTCCTGGGCACCCTGCACCACGCCTGCGGAGGATGCCTGGGCCACCGCCGCCATGTTCGCGCCCGCCGCCGCCGCCCCCGCCATCGTCCCCTGGGAGGACG
>JBBTDR010000232.1:0-8443 GCA_038042665.1 Nitrospinota bacterium | reverse complement strand
TCGCTCGCCAAAGGCCTAAGTTTCACAGGCTTTTTAGCGGGGCCGAGAGCGTTCGATATGGGTTATGAAATGACTTCTACACCAGGACCCTCCGCGGCCGCCGCTTCGGGCGGTCGTCGGGGAAGGTGACGCCGCTGGCGTTGACGCCCATGCCGACCAGCATCTTGGCCAGGCCGATGGCCGCGCTGTAGCCCTCGAGCACGGGCACCTCCCACCCCAGCTCCAGCAGCTTCTCCTCGACGAAGGGCTGGAGCCAGAAGGTCCCCGAGCAGCCGAAGGTGATGACCTCGGCCCCGTCCTCCTCGAGGGCCGAGACGGCTTCCTTCACCGCGCGGTCCACGGCTTCGGAGCGTTCCCCGCGCCGGGCCTTGTCCCGCTCGTGCTCTAGGACGGGTTCCCCGCTGACGCCGGGGCGCGGGTGGTAGTAGCCGATGTTGCGGATGGAGGCGCAGCGCTGCTCCATCCGGTGCTGGAGGACGAGGTTGCGGTAGTACATGTTGTGGGTCTCGGCGAAGTCGATGACGCTGAACTTGTTGCCGAGCATGCAGGCGATGTGCATCTGGGAGAAGGCGCAGGAGGTCACGACGACGCCGTGCTTGCGCGTGATCTCCCGCGCCTCCAGGAAGCCCGGCTCCCCCCCGCCGAGGAGGACGATGGCGTTGTACTTCCCGCTCTCGCAGGCCTCCTTGACGATCGGCAGGCGGGCCACCGAGGCGTAGGCGAACTCCTCGCGGTTCTCGACCTGCCAGTCCCCGTAGGGCGCGAGCGCCCCTTCGTGGAGGTCCCACTCCACGTCCCCGAGCAGGTCCGCGACGTTGGCGTAGCTCTTCACCCGCTGCTCCTTGGCCAGGGTGGGGTCGTACTTGACGAAGCGGCCGTCCTCCGGCAGCCGGAACGCGGGAACCAGCAGGAAGCGGAATTTCTTCTGTTCGGCCATCTAACCTCTCCCTCGGGATGAGCCCGGTCGATCGGAATGCGGGTGCGGACGGTGTGATAGTATATGCCTCCGGTTTCCAAGAAGAAACCGCTCCCGGCGTCTTCCGCGGCGGGGCCCCGGCCGGGAGCCGGGAGGCCCGGTTTCGCCGCTCCGGGGAGGGGAGGATGGAACTGTCCGGCAAGGTCGCGCTCATCACGGGAGCCGCCCAGGGCATCGGGGAGGCCCTGGCCCGCCGCTTCGCCGCCGAGGGAGGGAAGGTGGCGGCGGTGGACCTCCTGGAGGAGCGGCTCGCCTCCCTGGAGGCCGGCTCGGGGGGCGCGATCCTCGGGGTGAGGGCCGACCTGAGTTCCACCCCCGGGGTGGAGCGCGCCTTCGACGCCGCGGTGGCCCGCTTCGGCGGGGTGGACATCCTGGTCAACTGCGCGGTCGTCCGGGCCCACGTCGCCCTCGAGGCGGTCGAGGAGCCGCTGATCGACCTCGCCCTCGCCGTCGGGGTGAAGGGCCTCATCCTCTGCGCCCGCCGGGCCGCGCGGGAGATGCGCAAGCGGGGCGGGGGGGTGATCGTCAACCTGTCGAGCTTCTACGCCAAGACCCCCGCGAAGGACCGCGCGGTCTATGTGGCCGTCAAGGGCGCGGTGGAGGGGCTGACCCGCTCCCTGGCGGTCGAGTTCGCCGAGGACCAGATCCGGGTGAACGCCGTGGCGCCCGGCCCCGTCCTCACCGAGCGGCGCCGGGCGATGGGGGACGGCCAGCCGGGGCAGCTGGCCGAGCGCTACCGGAAGTCCCCCATGGGGCGCTTCGGGGAGGTGGAGGAGGTGGTCGAGGCCATCCTCTTCCTGGCGACCCCGAGGTCCTCCTTCATGACCGGCCAGATCATGGCGCTGGACGGGGGGTTGACGATCGTCTGAGGGGGCGGGCCCGCGGCCCGCTCCCGCGAACCCTTCTACTTGTCCAGCCAGACGTCCCGCATGTCGAAGTAGAGCTTGCCGCGGTTGTGGTTCCCCTTCACGTAGTCCCGCATGGCCTGGAAGAAGGGCGAGCCGGCGAAGGCGGGGAAGTAGCCCATCGCGACCATCCGCCGCTGCATCTGGTGGCTGAGATCGATCTGCTTCTTGGTGTCCAAGGTCGAGCGCCATTCCTCGAGCATGCGGTCCAGGTCGGCGTCCTGCATGCCCAGATAATTGAGCGGGCTCTTGCCGTACCAGATCTGGGCGATGGAGTTGATCTCCAGGGCGGGCAGGCTGTCCTGAAGGACCATGTCCACCGACCGCCTCCGGATCCAGGCGCTGACCCAGGCGGCGCGGTCCAGGATCTGGATTTCCATCTGGGCCCCGGCCTGCGCGAACATGCTCTTGAGGATCTGGGATATCTCCACGAAGGCGGGGTCGGTGTTGTTGATGGTCATGGTGAACTTGAAGGGGTTCGCCGGGCCGTATCCCGCCTCGGCGAGGAGCTGCTTCGCCTTCTCCGGATCGTAGGGGCACTCCGCGCGCAGGTCGAGGGCGTCCGCGGAGCCCGGTCCCACGTAGCTGTTCCAGGGGACGGTGAGGCCGCGCAGGGCGGTGTCCACGATTTGCTTGCGGTTGATGGCGTAGCAGCCGATGGCCCGCCGCACCCGCACGTCCTTCCAGACGGGCCGCTGGCTGTTGATCATGGCGGCGAAGGTGGTCATCCCTCTTTCCACCTGCACGGTGACGCCTGGCGTGGCCTGCAGGGTTTTCACGATGCCCTTCGGCACGTTCAGGATCATGTCGATCTCGCCCGACTTGAGCGCGTTCATGCGCTGGTTCGCGTCGGGGATGACGTAGGCCTCGATCCGGTCCAGGTAGGGGCGGTCCTTGATGAAGTAGTCCTTGAAGCGTTCCATGATGAGATGCTGGTTCGGCTTGTACTCGGCGACCTTGAACGGCCCCCCGTGGATGGGATGGTTGCGGAACCGCTGGATGTCCTTGTCGTAGGCCGTGGGGGAGACCAGGACGGGCCGGTTCCAGTAGCCCCCCAGGGCGGCGAGGGTCATCCCCTTGCCGAGGTCGGACTGGTGGAAGCGGACGGTGTGCTTGTCCACCACCTCGACCCGCTTGATCTGCAAGAGGTACTGGCTGTAGCTGGAATTGAGGGTGGCGCCCGGGTTCTTCTCCTTCAGCTCCTTGAGCCAGGCCGGGTCCAGCCGCCCCGTCAGCACCTCGATGTTCCACTTGACGGCCTCGGCGTCCATGTCGGTGCCGTCGTGGAACTTGGCCCCCTTGTGGAGGTGGAAGGTGATGACCCGCCCTTCGTCCGACACGTCCCACTTGTGGGCGAGGTCCCCGACCAGCTTGTAGTTCTCGTCGAGCTGGAGGAGGCTGGAGCCCATCACGTCCCGGTAGAACTTGATGGGGATGCCCAGGGCGGTCGTGCCGTCCAGGTGCTCCACGTTGCCCTCGATAGCGATCCGGAGCGTGCCTCCCCGCTTGGCCGCGGAGGCCGCCTGGGCGCCCGCCAGGCACCCCAGCGACACGATGGCAAAGAAGATGATGAAACGTCTCATGCCACTCCCCCCCTCCTGGACGTATCGAAGGATGCGCCTTCAACCGCGCCCCTCCGCGGTGTGCGCGCGGCGCTTGGCGCTGGCGGGAGGCGCTCCTCCCCGCGCGCAAGCGAACCGCCGGCGCGCCAAGCCCCCCTGGAACGGACAGGGGGGAATTATAGAAGAAAGGTTCCCGGCCGGCCATCGGCGGCGGAAAGCCCTCAAAGCCCCTTCAGGCGCTTGGTCAATTCCCGGTCGAGGGCGGCGGCGAACTGATGCCGGTCGGCGGCGGAGAAGGGCGGCGGCCCCCCCTGGATGAGCCCGCCCCCGCGCAGCTCCTGGTAGAAGTCGCGGAGGGAGAGCTTCTCCCCGGCGCTCTCCGCGTCGAAGACCTCGCCCCGGGAGCTGATGGCGAGCCCGCCCTTGTCCGCCACGGCGGCGGCGAGGGGGACGTCCCCCGTGACGACGATGTCGCCCGCCCCGATGGACGCGGCGATGAACGCGTCGGCGGCGTTGAAGTCCTTGGGCACCTGGATCGAGCGGACGAGGGAGGAAGGGTGGGAGGCGATCGGCCGGTTGGCGACGAGGCAGACGGGGAGCTGGAGGCGCTCCGAGGCCCGGAAGACGATCTCCCGGATCTCCCCGGGGCAGGCGTCGGCGTCGATCCAAATCACCACGCGGCGGGTCCCTTCGAGGGGGGTCCCCGTGCCCCCGGCGGCTTCTCCCGCCTGTCCGCCGCCTTGGGTCACGGGGCGGCGCCGGCCATTGCCGCTTCGTAGCGCCGCCGGACCGCCTGGATGGCCGCGTGGTTGCTCGTTGTGATGGGGAGCCCGCCGTAGGCCGAGCGCAGGAGGGGGAGGGCCCGCGCGGCGGGGAGGTTGGTGCAGGAGAAGAACAGGCAATCCGCCCGGGCGAGGAGGGAGGGCGGGATGGACGCCTGGGCGAAGTCCAGCATCTCCTGGCCGGTGAGGCTCCCGATCCGGGTGTTCTCCACGATGCCCATGCCCTTGATGAAGAGCACCTCCATGCCGTCCTCTTCGAGGCTCGCGCGCACGGCCTCGGTCAGGTCGGGGGTGTAGGGGGTCAGCGCCACGAGGCGCCTGGCCCCGAGCCGGGCGAACTCCTCCGCGAGGGCCGAGAGGATAGTGACCGTCTCGGCCCCGGTGGCGTCCTCGATGCTCCGTTGGATCTGCCGGTCGTGGCGCCGCCCGAAGAGCGCGCCGCCCGAGGTGCAGCCGAAGACGGCGAGGGCGGGCTTCATCGTGCGGAGGGCGCGGGCGGCCCCGGGGAGCGATTCCTCGATCATCCGGATCTCGCCCTCTTTCGTGGTGTCCTCGAGGTACATCCGGGAGGTGGCGACCTCCACCCCCTCGGGCAGGGCGCGGTGGAAGTCCACCTCCATCGTCGTGTTGGAGGAGGGGACGATCAGCCCGACCCGAAACACGCCCATCACCGCTCTCCCGCCGGCTGGGACCCCGAAGCGGACGCCGCGGAGCCGCCCGCCGGGTTTCGTCATTCTCGCACGGGCCGCCCGCCGGGCCAACCCTTCCCGCCGGGGCCGGGGAGGGCGCTCCTGGGCGGGATGTGGACCTGGGGCGGCCGCCGGAATAAGATAGGCCCATCACCGCTTCCGCTTCTCGCCGCCTTTCCGCATGGCCGGCAGGGTCCGTCCGGGCGAGGCGGCCCGGAGCGCGCGGCGGCGCGGGGAGAGCCGTGGACTTCCAGCTCGGCGAAGAGGACCGCCTTCTCCAGCAGACCGCCCGCGAGCTGGCCCAGCGCGAGTTCGCGCGGGACGCCTACAGCTATGCCCGGACGGGCGAATACCCCCGCCGCTCCATGAAGGTGCTCGCCGGGCACGGGATGATGGGCATGACCGTGGGCGCGCCCCACGGCGGGGGCCGCTCGATCTTCGAGGCCTGCCTGGTGATGGAGGCCGTCTCCCAGGTGTGCCCCCACAGCGGCGACGTGGTGCAGATGGGGAACATGGGCCCCATCCGGGTGATCGACGAGCTCGGGACGGAGGAGCAGCGGGCGCGCTTCCTCCCCGGCCTGTGCGGGGGCGAGAAGATCATCGCCATCGCCATGACGGAGCCCGACGCCGGCTCGGCCGCGACCGACCTCAAGACCACCGCCAAGCATGACGGCGGGAGCGTCGTCCTGAACGGGCAGAAGTGCTTCAGCTCGAACGCCCCCCACGCGGACCTCTTCGTCGTCTTCGTCCGGTTCGGGCCCCGGACGCGCGACTGCGGCGCCGTGGTGGTGGAGGCGGGGACGCCCGGCTTCACGAAGGGGCGGACCGAGCGCTTCATGAGCGGGGAGGCCCACTGTGCCCTCCACTTCGACAATGCGCGCGCCCCCCGCGGGAACGTCCTCATCGACAGCGACGGCTTCCGCGTCCTGATGCCCATCTTCAACGTCGAACGGCTGGGCAACGCCACCCGCTGCCTCGCCCTGGCCCAGGCCGCCTACGACATGACCGTCGAGCACACCAAGGCGCGGCGCCAGTTCGGGCGCCCGCTCTGCGAGTTCCAGGGGGTGCAGTGGATGGTGGCGGACATGCGCGTGAAGCTCGAGGCGGCCCGGCTCCTCCTCTACCGGGCTCTCGCCAACGCGCGGGCGGGGCTCCCCACGGCGGTCGAGACCACCGCCGCCAAGCTCTACTGCAACGAGATGGCGCGCCAGGTGGCGGACGACGCGATCCAGCTCCACGGGGGCTACGGCTACTCGGCCGAGATGCCGCTTGAGTTCCTCTACCGCAAGATCCGGGGCTGGTCGATCGCCGGAGGCACGGTGCAGATCCTCCGCAACCGCATGGCCGACCTGATCTACGAGCGCTCGTTCAGCCAGCGCCCGCCCCGTCCGGAATGAGCCTCCCCGATCCCGCGGCCACCCGCGAGAGCCTCCGCCGCCTCCTCAACCCCTCCTCCGTGGCCGTGGTGGGAGCCTCGGCCGACCTGGAGCGGTTCAACGGCCGCGTCTTCAAGAACCTCCTGAGGCACGGCTACCCGGGCCGGGTCTACCCCGTGAACCCCAAGTACGGGGAGGTGGCCGGGGTCCGCTGCTGGCCCTCCCTGAGCGAGCTTCCCGAGACGCCCGAGACCGCCTTCATCGCCGTCGGGCGCGGGCACGTCCTCGGGGTGGTGGAGGAGTGCGCGGCGCGGGGGGTGCCCGCCGTGACGATCTACACGGCGGGTTTCGCCGAATCCGGCGAGGCGGGCGCCCGCCGCGAGCGCGCCGTCGCCGCCCCCCCCCGGGCCGCCGGGCTGCGCCTCTGCGGGCCGAACACGGCCGGGTACCACAACTTCCACGCCCGGCTCCACCTGGCGGGCATCATCGCCCTCGAGATCGAGAGCGCCCTGCCCGGCGCCCTGGGCGTGGTGTGCCAGAGCGGGAGCATCGGGGGCGCCCTGCTCTCCCGCGCCACCCACCGGGGGATCGGCTTCAGCTACATGATCTCCTGCGGGAACGAGATGGACCTGGAGGCCGCGGACTACGTCGACTTCCTGGCCGCTGACCCGCACACGCGCGCCATCGCGCTCTACCTGGAGGGGCTGCGCGACGGCCCGAAGTTCCTCCGGGCGGCCGGCAGGGCCCTGGCGGCGGGGAAGCCCATCGTCGCCCTGAAGGTGGGGCGCGCCGCCGCCGGGCGCGCCGCCGCGCTGAGCCACACGGGGGCGCTCGTGGGCGAGGACATGGCCTACGACGCGGCGTTCCGCCAGTGGGGGGTCACCCGGGTGGGGGGGCTGGAGGCCCTCTTCGAGGTGGCCCACATGTTCGCCGTGGCGCCTCTCCCCCGGGGCCGGCGGGTCGGGATCGTGTCCACCACGGGGGGAGGAGGGGCCCTCATGGCGGACGCCTGCGGGGCCCTCGGGCTGGAGGTGCCTCCGCCCGGCGAGCGGCTGCGGGCGCGCATGCGGGAGGCGCTGCCCGACTCCCCCCCGGCGGCCAATCCGATCGACACCACCATCGCGGGGATCCAGGCGTTCGGGACCCTCCTGCGGGCGGCCCTGGAGGAGGGGCCCTTCGACATCGTGATCGCGGTCGTGGGCTCGAGCGCCCAGTTCCGCCCCCAGATCGGGGTGGCGCCCATCCTCCAGGCGCGGAAGGAAGGCTGGGGCGGAGGGCGCCCCCTCTTGGCCTACTTCAATCCCCATGCGGAGGAGGCCCACCGCCTTCTGGCGGGGGCGGGGATCCCCTCCTTCCAGACGGCCGAGGGATGCGCCCAGGCGGCGGCCCAGCTGGCCGGCTTGGCGGCCCACCCGGCCCGCCGCCGCGGCTCTTCTCCGCCGCGCCCCGCGCCCGTGCCGGAGGGAGTGGACGCGCTCCTCCGGAGGGGCGGGACCCTCAGCGAGGCGGAGGGCCTCGCCCTGGCGGAGGCCTTTGGGCTTCGCGCGGTGCCCCGCCGTCTGTGCCGGGACGCCGAAGGGGCGGCCCAGGCGGCGCGGGAGCTGGGCTATCCGGTGGTCCTCAAGGTGTCCTCTCCGGACGCGCCCCACAAGACGGAGGCGGGCCTCGTCTCCGCCCGGCTGGCGGATGAAGCCGCCCTCCGCGCGGCGCACGCGGCCCTGGAGGAGCGGTTGCGGCGCCTCCCTGGCTCTCGCCGGGTGGCCCGGGTGGAGGGTTTGTTGGTCGAGAAGTGGGTGGAGGGCGGGGTGGAGTTTCTGCTCGGGGTGGTGCGGGACGCGCAGTTCGGCCCCGTCGTGACGGTGGGCTTGGGGGGAGTGGCGGCGGAGGCGCTCGGCGACGTGAGCGCGCGCCTTGCCCCCCTCGCCCCAGAGGATGCGGAGGCCATGATCGGAGAGCTCCGCGCTCGGCACCTCCTGGAGTCCTTCCGGGGGAGGGGGCCGCTCGACCGGGCGGCCCTGGCGGAGGCGATCGTCCGGATGGGAGCGCTCGCCGCGGCGCTCGGGGGGCGCCTCCGGGAGGGGGACGTCAATCCCCTCTTCGTCCTGCCCGAGGGAGGGGGATGCCTGGCGGCGGATGCGCTTTTTGTCCTGGAG
>JBBTDR010000231.1:0-2408 GCA_038042665.1 Nitrospinota bacterium | reverse complement strand
CTTCTTGGCGGGGCAAAACACCTGGTCTGTACCAGGGGTCCATCAATGGTCCCTCATGATGTCGCGCGCGCCTATTCCCCTTCGCCAATCGGCAACGAGCGGACGCGGATCCGGGCCTCCTCGAACACGACCACGCTCCCCCGCTCCAGGGCGTCTTGGATGGCGGGCAAATTCGCCAGGAGGAGGGCCAACTGCCTCTCCGGCCGCCGATCCGCCCCGCGGCGGTACAAGATCACCGAGGGCTTCGTCTCGCCCCCCAGGGCCAGCAAAGCGCCGAAGTCGGCGTCCGCCGAGACGAGAACGCGGTCTTCTTGCGCGGCCCGCGAGAAAACCTGCTCGTCCCCGGCCGCCTCCAAGCCGTAGTCGCGCACATGAACGGCATCGTGTCCGCCGCCCCTTAGCCCTTCCACCATCCAGGGCGAAAGCGCGTTGTCCACCAGAAACTTCACGGCGCCGCCAGCGGCAGTTCACGCTCGCGCACGGCTTCGGCCGCATATTGAAGCGCCTCTTGGATGTCCTCCGGCTCAAGGTCGGGATACGCCTTGAGCATTTCGGCCTCCGTCATGCCATCGGCGACCATCCCCACCACCGCCGCCACGGGGATGCGCAGGCCCCGGATGCACGGCACGCCCCCCATCTGCGCGGGGTTTACGGTAATCCGCGTGAACTTCATGTCTCCCTCCTTCGAAAGGGATTTCCCTTTATATCACCTCGGCACGGCCTGGAGCATGGCTTCGAGCAGCCGCCGCTCCTCGCTCCCCCGAGGATAAAGGGCGGAGAGGGCGTTCGCCAAGCGGATGAAATCCGGCCCCCGCTCCTGCTCGGCCTTCAAGAGCGCCCGCAGGGCGTTCGTCCGCCCCATCTTCTGGAGGAGCAGGGCCGCGTGCACCCGGTCGAGCGTCGTGGCTTCCCGGCGGGCCTGGAGAGCCTCGTCGGAAACCTGACCGCTCGCCGCCCGCTTCCGCCTCCCCCGCCCCCGCACCTTGGGCGCGGCGGCCTCCCCGGACGGAGAGAACAAGGTCAGCTGGAGGGATTCCCGGGGGTCCTCCTCAATCCGGTCCGCCACGGCCTGGGCCCCCTCCCGGCCAAATAACCCCTCGGCGCGCTCCGCCACCGAAAGTAGCCGGACCACCCCCTTCTCCGTCTGGATGATCCGGTCCTCCCACTCGGGGAGGTGAATCCCCAGCGGCTGGGCGAAGCGCCGCACCACGTCGAAGGGGAGGCTGAACCCCTTGGCCTTCTTGCGGGGGGCCTCTTCCTCCTCATCCTCGTCCGCCTCATCGGCCTCGGCGTCCTCCTCGGCTCCCTCCCCGTTGGACGCCGTCTCCCCGTTCGTGCTCTGGAGCGTCCATAGGAAGAGCGCCGTCAGGCGGGCGTCCTCCTCCAGCACCCCCGCCGCGCCGTTGCGCGCCCGGGCCTCCTCCGTCCCCAGCACCTGCTCCAGGGCCGCCCGGCCCACCGTCTCCCACACATAGGCGAGATAGCCCCGCAGGTGCGGCTCCCGCGCCTCCGGGTCTCCGCCCAGGGGGATCTCCCGATCCTCCGCGTCCACCACCCTGGAATAGCGGCTGTACACCTCCAGGGCGGGCCCGATGCAGGCGAACACCAAATCCGCCCCCCGGACGCCCTCCCCCTGCAGGCGCTCCATCCAATCCGCCACCCGGCGCTGAAGCTCGCGGAAGACATCCATCCAGTCGCCGATGGGGGCATCCTCGGGGCGGGGACGGCAGACAAGGTGGACGCTGGTGGCGAGAGCGGCAGATTCTTGAGAACGAAGACGGCCAGGGCGCTCGCTTGCTACAGGCCACGAACCAGTAAGTGTCCATCCTCCACGAATCATGCCGCCTAGAAGAGCTTCCCATCCTTCGGTTGTCTTATGGGCAAAAACGACACAGCCAACTCCTTCTTCTTTGAGAACTCGCCGGCCCTCGGCAAAAGCTCTGCCCATTGTTTCCTCAAAGAACACACTGTCCTTGGGACGACCGTTGAATTGTTTGATTTCATCCTGCACTGCCTCTCGCATCTTTGGAGTAAGAGAGTTGCTAGAATCAAATGGATCACGTAGGAGAGGATGGCCTGGTAATACACGCTTAAGCCAGACAAAAAAATAATCAGAAAGATCTGAGTACGGCACAGCATCATAGTAGGGTGGATCGGTGAACCAAACCGAGGTTGAGTCATCGAGCATTAGTGAGTCACATGCATCGCTTATGTTAACTTGTCCTCCAATCGACAAAGAACTTCCTTGTCGCTCAACCACTTGTGCCACCCAGTTGAGAGCTCCTGGATAACCACCTGACTCTTCACTCAACAAGAATGTCTCGCAAAAATCCCAGACCGGAGGGAGGGCCTGTTCCTCCGCCCCAGGGTTTTGTTGGACACCCGATAAGCGGGTAGATTCCCGCTGA
>JBBTDR010000230.1:0-7353 GCA_038042665.1 Nitrospinota bacterium | reverse complement strand
CCCCGCGGTAGAGCCGCCCGGCCTCCTCCCTCCGCCCCGCCGCGATGACCGGGGAGCGCAGCGGCAGCAGGGGCGTCGTCAGGGCGAGCGGGAGGATGTCGAGCGAGCCGACGAGCTTGAAGGCGGCGGCGTACATCCCGACCGCCGAGGTGCCCGCCAGCCACTCGAGCATCAGGATGTCGGTGCGCGCGTAGGCGATGAGGCAGAGGTTCGCCGCCCCGATCGGCAGCGCCGCCCGGAGGAGCCTCAGCCAGAGCGCGGGCTCGAAGGCGAGGCGGGGGCGCATCTCCCGCGCCGTCCGCCGGGCGAGGACCACGCAGCCCGGCGCCAGCGCCCCGAGCTGGGCCAGGATCAAGACGGGCAGCGGCAGCCCCAGCCAGGCCGCCCCCAGCAGGCAGGCCGCCGAAAGCAGCTCGCTCCACAGCCCGATCCGGGCCGGCACCCCCACCTGGAGCCTGGCCTCGAAGGGGGCCTCGAGCACCCAGCGCAGCGAGGCCCCCCGGAAGGAGAGGAAGAGCAGGAAGGTGGCCGCGAGGGTGGAGGCGCGCAGCTCGCCGGGCGCGAGGGCCAAGAAGGCGGCCCCCCAGGCGGCGGCGAAGCTCAGGGCCGAGAGGGCGAGCTTGAGGACGACCCCCGCCCCCAGCAGGCGCGGGGTCTCGGCCGGGTCCTTGGCCATCTCGCGCACGAGGACGGCGTTCAGCCCCAAGTCGGTGAAGACCGCGAACAGCTCGGCGAAGGCGAAGGCGAAGGAGTAGGCCCCGAAGCCCTTGGGCTCCAGCAGGCGGGCGAGGACGACGATCACCACCAGCCGGAGGACGCGCTCCGCCCCTTTCCCGAGGAGCACCCAGGCCGAGGTGCGCAGGGCCGCGCCGAAGCGGCTCACCTGCCCCGCCCTCCATGCTCGCGCCGGCCTTGGGCGCAGAGCGCCCGCTCGTGGAGGGCCCGCTCGTAAAGGGCGAAAGTGCGCCCGGCCAGGACCTCCCAGGTGAACTCGCGCAGGACGCGCGCGCGCGCGGCCCCGGCCAGGCGCTCCCGCAGGCTGGGCTCATCGCGCAGGCGCCGGAGCGCCGCCCGCAAGGCCGCCGCGTCCCCCTCGGGGAAGACGAGTCCCTCCTGCCCGATCACGTGCGGGATCTCCCCCGAGCTCGAGCCCACGGGCACCGCCCCGCAGCTCATCCCCTCGATGAGGACGTGGCCGAACTGCTCCGCCCACCCGGGCGTGGTGCGGGAGGGGAGGACGAGGACGCTCATCCGCCGCAGGAGGGCCGGCACCTCCTCGTGGCCCACCCAGCCCGGGAGCTCCGCCCTCCCTCCCATCGAGGCCGCCCAGCCTTGGGCCCAGGCGCGCATGGGCCCGTCCCCCACGAGGAGGGCGCGCCACTCGCCCTCGAGCCCGCCGAGGGCCTCCATCATGAGGTCCACCCCCTTGTCGCGCACGAACCGGCCCGCGAAGCCCACGGTGAAGACGGATGGAGCCTCCTCCGCGGAGGCGGGGCGGAACAGCTCCGGGTCCAGGCCGAACTGATGGAGCACCTCCACCCGCCCCGGGCGCGCCCCCCGGCGGAGGAGCCGCTCGCGGGCGGTCTGCCCCCCGGCGATTAGCACCTCCGCCCGCCCCAGGACAGCCTGCTCGACGGCCCGGAGGGGCCATGAAAAAAGCTGGTCGAGATTCTCCCACGAGAAGACCAGGAGGGCGGGGCGGGGACGCCAGAACATGGCCGCCGCCAGCACCTGGCCCGCCGCGAGGCTCCAGGGCTCCTCCTCCAGGTGGATTACCTCGGGGCGCGCCTCGCGCAGCGCCCGCCACAGGCCGTCCCGGTAGAAGTGTCCCCCCACCCGCCCGGGGAACGCCACCTCGCCCGCGCGCACCCGGAGACCCTCCTGCGCGCCGGACTCGGTCACGAACTCCCGCCCGCCCTCCCGCCAGCGGCGGGGCACCAGGAGGGTCACCTCCAGGCCGGGCCTCCGGGCGAGGGCGAGGAACTTGGCGCGGTTGATGGAAGCGGCGCAGGCGTGGGAGACGGCGAGGACGCGCAAGCCGTTCATCGCCTCGCCGAGGCGAGCACTCTCTCGTAGAGGGCCTCGAGGGCTGGCCCCGTCTTCTTCCAGGAGTAGCCCTCGGCGTGCTCCCGGCACCGGCGCCGCACGGAGAGGAGCTCCTCGGGTTTGGCCAGCCAGCGGACGCAGGCCTGGGCGATGGCCTGGGGGGTGGCCTTGTCCGCGAGCATGTCCCCATCCAGGGGCTCGAGGATCTCGGGGGTGGCGCCCTCGGAGGTCCCCACCACGGGGGTGCCGCAGGAGAGGGCCTCCACCGTGGCCATCCCGAAGCCCTCCAGCGAGCGCGTGGGAAGGACGAAGAGGTCCGCCGCCGCGTAGTAGTCCGCCAGCTGCTCCTCGGGGACGAACCCGGAGAAGGTGACGGCGCCGGCGAGGCCGAGCTGCCGCGCCAGGCGCTCCAGGTTGCGGCGCTCGGGCCCGCGGCCCGCCAGGACGAGCCGGGCGTCCGGCACGGCGGCCCGGATCTGCGCCAGGGCGCGGATGAGGAGGTCGAGCCCCATCCGCCGGGTGAGCCGCCGGACGCTCAGGATGATGGGCTCGCGGAAGCCCAGCTGCCGGCGCAGGGCCTGGCGCTCGACGTCGGAGTGGAAGGCGAAGCGGTCGAGGTCCACCCCGCCCGGCACGATCCGGGCCCGGTCCGGGCGGATGCCGTGCTCCCGCTGGAGGAACTCCCGGCTGTACCGGCTCAGGGCCGTCACCGTCGAGCCGAGGAGCACTTTCCTCTCCATCCGGCGCACCCGGAACTGCTTGAGCCGCACCCCGAACCGGTAGAAGGGCCGGGCGTAGGCGGAAAGATCGTCCTCCCGGGCGCGGGCCTCCTCGGCCAGCTCCTCGCTCCAGGGGGTGAAGAAGGTGTAGACCCAGGGGGCCGCGGGCTTGGTGAGGCTGAGCGCGTAGGAGGAGAGCCCCTGGCAGCCGTGGATGATGTCGGGCGGGTGGTCCTCGAGCAGCTGGCGCCCCGCCGCCCCGCAGGCCCGGATGGCGGAGACGTAGCCGTCCGCGAAGGTGCGGTAGCGCGAGCTCCAGCGCCGCACCATGAAGCCCTCCATCCGCTCGTCCGGGCCGGCCGGCACGTTCACCCGCCCCGCGAACACCCACACCTCGTGGCGCCGGGAGGCCAGCTCCCGGGCCCAGCCGAGCACCACCCGCTCCGCCCCGCCCAGGGTGTCGGGCACGAAGCTGTCCATCACGAAGAGGATGCGCATGGGGAGAGCCACCCCTCCCGGAGCGAGAGCGGACCATCCACGGCCGTCCGCCCACTCTAGCCCGGGGCCGGGGGAGACTCAAACCCCATTCCCCTCACGGAGAAGGGTGTCTTTGGGCTGTTGGATAGAGGATGCCGCGGGAATGGGGAGCCCAGCCGCATGACCGGGCCTAGAACCTCACCTGCAATCCGATCATGCCGGTGTGGGAGCGGTAGCCGTCCTGGCCGAAGCCGCCCTCGTACTGGGCGAAGAGGCGGGTGGAGGGATTCACCTGGAACCCCGCCCCGACCCCCACCTGGCTGGCGTCCCGCACCGGCTCCTCCGCCCGCACTTTGAAGGTGGCCGGAGAGGTGGCCCCGGCGAAGCGGGCCTTCATGTCCCGGTCCCCGTCCAGGTGCTCCCGCGCCCAGGCGGCCCGGGCCTCGAGGTCGAACTGACCCTCCTCCAGCTTCACCGTCCGCTGGGCCAGGAGGCCCAGGGTGCTCCTCAGGGAGTCGGTGCGCCGCTTGTCCACCCGTAGGCTCACGTCCCCGGCCCCCGTCTCGGTGAAACTCTCCTGGTCGAGGTGGCTGTAGAGCGCCGAGAGCTCGGGGCCCACCTTCCATGAGCCAAGAGGAAACAGCCAGCCCCCGCCGAGAAGCACCGTCACCTGCTGGCTGTCGTAGTCGGCCTTGGCCTCCCGGGCGAGGCCGGGGTAGGTGATGTCCCGGCTGGCGTCGTGCTGGTTGAAGCCGTAGAAGGCCCCCAGGTCGAGGTGGAAGTTCTGCCGGTGCCAGGTGGCGTAGAGCCCGATCTGGTAGCTGTCCGTCTCCCCCTTCCCCCGCCCGTTGCGCAGGTCCATCTCGGTGCGGGCGTAGCCCGCGCCCAGGCCCACCACGGTGGTCCCGCTCAGCCGGTGGTCGAGGCCCGCCATGAGGCCCGCGGCGTCGTAGTCGAACCCGGTCCGGTCGCTCGCGCTGTCGAGCCCCCCCTTCCCCCCCAGGGCCCGCGCCCAGCCGCTCCAGCCCTTCTCCTCCGTGGGAGCGGCGGGCGAGGCGTCCGCGAGGATGATCTCGTTCATCGCCACCAGCGAGGCCGCCCGCGCCGGGAGCCGCGCGTCCCCCCGCGCCTCCCGCAGCCGCCACGAGACGGTGCTCCCCAGCCACCCCGCCATCGCAAACGCCTGACGGGCGTAGGCGTCGTGGGGCTCAGGGCTGAACTGCTCGTAGGCCGTCCGAAGGTCGGCGGCCTGGGTGAGCTGATCCAAGCCGTTGATGACCGTGGCCAGGTCCCCCGTGGTGGTGGTTACCAAGCCGTCCAGGTAGGTCCCCACGGCGGTCTGGTTCGAGGTCAGGGCGAAGCCAGCGAAGGGGTTCCGCGTCAGGGTGAGGAGCGCCCGCGTCGCCTCGTAGGAGAGGCCCGCGCTCAGGGTCAAGGAGGAGAGGGACGTCAGGCTGGCGAACTGCCCCGCCACCCCGCCCCCCGCCGTGAGGAAAGCGTACTGCGTCCCCCCCTGGAAGGGAGTGGTGCCGAAGAGGAGGACGGGGTTCACCGTCCCCCCGTTCAGGGTGGCCGCGCCCGTCACGGCGATCCGGTCGCTCGTCCCGTCCGGGGCCAGCTCGACCTCCAGCGCGCTCCCGGCGTTCACCGCGAGGTTGCCGGTGACGTTGAGGGTGCCGATGGAGTTGCCGGGGGAGAGCGTGCCCCCGAGCGTCAGGCTCCCGTTGATGGTGCCCACCCCCACCAGCGTGCCCGAGATCCCCACCGTCACGTCCGAGTTGACGGTGCCCCCGCTCAGGTCCAACGAGCCCGAGGACACGGTGACCGCCGTCACGCCGGGGATGTCCGGCAGCTCCACCGGCGCCGCCGGTTCCCCCGAGGAAGAAGGGCCGCTTTGCCCCGCCTCGATGTTCAGCGCCTCGAAGTTCAGATAGGAATGGCTGAACGTCACCCCGGCCTGCACGTTCAGGGTGTCGGTGCCCGCCCCGCCGTCCACGTTGCCGTTCACCGCCGAGCCCGTCTGGAGGGTGACGGTGTCGTTCCCCGAGCCCATCCGGATGGCCGCGGAGCCCGAGGCGGGCGTGATCGTCCCCGAGTTCGTCAGCTGGCTCGCGGTGGAGCCGGTGATATCCACCGCGATCCCCGTCTGGGAGGTGATGGTGCCGGTGTTGGTGACCGCGCCGCTGGTCAGCGAGAGGCCGGCGGCGCCCCCGCTGATCGTGCCTGAGTTGGTGACGGTGGCCAGCTGCGAAGTCCCCATCATCAGCAAGCCACGGACGCCGCCCGAGATCGTCCCCTGGTTCGTCACGGTGGATCTGCCCACGTTGTCCAGAATTATGCCGTGCTCCAAGGTGCCCATGATCACACCGCCGCTCCGGTTATCGATCGTCAGGGATTCCCCCTCCGAGTTCCGGAACAACGCGCCAGTGGTCCCGCCGGTGATCGTGCCGCTGTTGGTGATGGTTCCCGCCTTCAGCAACAAGCCCGTGGCGCCGCCCTCGATCGCGCCTCCGGCTTGGTTGGTGAGCGTCAGGACGGACGACGGCCCCATGACGCCCACCGCGCGTCCGAAGACGGTGCCGCTGTTCGTCGCGGTCCCCGCCGAGCCGATGATGTCGAACGCTATCCCGTAGGAGCCTTCTCCCCTGATCCGTCCCCCCAGGTTGTCCAGGGTGGAAGGGCCGGCGACCCGGATGCCGGTCGATCCGGCCGAAGTGATCGCGCCCGTGTTCGTGACGGTCGAATTCGCCCCCGTCAGGGTGACGCCCACGTTCGCGGAGCCGCTGGTGATGCTCCCGTGGTTCACGAGCGTCGCGCCGTCCGCCGAGAGCGTCACGCCGCCGATGGATGAGTTGACCACGCCCCCGCTCGCGTTCGTGAAAGAGGCGCTCGGGCCGCCGATCCGCACCTCGCCGTTGATGGTCCCGCTGTTGGCGACGGTCCCCTCTCCCTCGAAGGAAACCGCGGCGAATCCCGACGCCGCAGTGATCGTGCCCGCGTTCGTCAGCTGGCTCGCCGAGGAGCCCGTGAACTCGACGCCGACCCCCGCCTGGGAGGTGACGGTGCCCGTGTTCGACAGGGTGCCGCCGTCGCCCAGCAGAAGGCCCGAGCCGCTGGTCCCCGTAATCGTCCCGCTGTTCGTGATGTCGGCCCTCATGTCCGACCGGATGCCGACCCCGCCCGAGATGGTCCCGAAATTGGTGATGGAGTGCGCCCCGCCGGGAAACTCGCCGGAGCGGAGGTTGAGCCCGAACAACGCCCCCGTGATGGTGCCCCGGTTCGTCAAGACCAGACGGTTGGGGAAATTACCCCTCGTAAACGGAGTGGAATTATGAATGCCGGACCCACTCACGCCCTGGATGAGGCCCCCTTCCTGGTTGACGACGGTAACTGCCTGCTCGTGAATGAACAACCCATCCCCGAAGGACCCGGTGGCGATGATGGTGCCGCTGTTGGTGAGGGTGCCTCCCTGGAGGATCCGCACGCCCACCTGGCTGCCCTCGATCCGCCCGCCGCTCTCGTTCGTGTAATTCGCGCCCCCGAAATCGCCGGAAGTGACCCCAATGCCTTGAAACCCGGAAACGATCAGGCCCGAATTGGTGAGCGTAGCGTTCGCCCCATCAAGACGCACGCCTCCGCTTCCCGCTGTGTCGCCTGAGGGAGTTAGCATGCTCCCGCGGTTCACCACCCTCGCCGCGTCGCCGGTCAGCGACACACTGCCTTGGATCGTGCCCCCAAGGTTGTTGGTGAGGACGCCCGGGGAAGACAGGGTGGTGATGATCAGCACTTTCCCGTTCGAATCGATGCCGGTCAGGCCGTTGCCGATGGTCCCGCTGTTGGTGAGGGCGCCGCCGCCGCGCAGCTCGACGGCAGAGCTCCGGGCCGCTGGAAATGAGCCGCGGGTGATGAGCCCTCCGCTCTCGTTTGTCACGTCGAAGCGGATTCCGTTGCCGGCGAACACGCCCCTCGAAATGGTTCCAAAGTTGATCAGTGAATTCCCGGCCCTCTCCGACGTCACCGCCGAATAAGAAGAAGCAGAATCCGGGATCGTACCCAGATTGGTGACGGTGAGATCAGGGACCCTGATGACAATGAACTGGCCGGATGTGAC
>JBBTDR010000229.1:0-6014 GCA_038042665.1 Nitrospinota bacterium | reverse complement strand
CCACGAGAGCCTCGCGGCGGCGCTGGCCCTCCTCCCCGGGGAGGGAGAGCCCGCCCACCAGCAAGGGCCCCAGGGCCGCCGCCCCGCGCCCGAGCTGGCGCTCGAGGGAGGCGGGGAAGGCCGCCCCCCCCTTCCACCAGGCGTCCCCGGCGGCCTCGGCGGTGAGGGGGACGAGCCGGTCCGGGTGCTGGCGCACGGCCTCCCAGAGGGCCGCTTCGTCCGGGGCGGTGACGGCGGCCAGGGCGACGCCCGCGCGGTCCATCCCGGCGGTGAGGGCGGCGGCGTCCCTCCACCCGCCGAGGGAGGTCCCCACCTGGATGAGCGGGATACGCCCGCGCTGGAGGTAGGCCCGCAGGGTCCGCTCGTAGAGGGCGATCCGGCCCTCCCGGGTGGGGGGCAGCTCGCCGGCCGGGGGGAGGGGGACGGGCCAGCCGCACCCCATCCCCATCACCCCCCAGAGGAGCAGGGCCAGGCGGAGCCAGGCCCCGAGGGCGGCGGGCGTGCGGGGGCGCGGGAGGAGGCGCATCAGTCCTCCAGGATGGCCACGGCGCGGATGTGGGTGCCCGTGGCGTGGGTCCACTTGAGGGGAAGCGCGCTCACCCGGAAGCCGTGGGCCCGGGGGATGGCCCCGAGGTTGGCGAGGTTCTCGATGTGCCAGTACTCGCGCGTCTTGAAGAGGCGGTGGCAGGGCCAGGGGTCTTTGCGCTCCAGCATGGTCTGGATGGGGAGGTCGAAGCCGGGGGCGTCGATGCCCATGACCTGGACGCCCCGATCGATGAGCCACTCGGCGCTCTCCCCCACCATCCCCGGATGGTCGGTGAGGTAGCGGGGCTCGCCGTTGTAGTCGGCGGCCCCCGTCCAGAGGAGGACGATCTCGCCCCCCTTCAGCGCGTAGCTCTCCTTCTGGAGGGCGGCCTCGAGGTCCGCCGCGGTGATGGGCTGGCCGGGCCGCTTGTGGCGCAGGTCGAGCCGCAGGCCCGGGCCGTAGCACTTCCCGAGGGGGATGTGCTCGGACCAGGAGTCGTTGAACCCGCCGTGGCTGCGGGCGTCGATGTGGGTGCCGCAGTGCTCGCTGAAGGTGAGGACGCTGTGGGCGAAGAGCTCGGGGAAGCCCATCTTGTCCGTCCCGATGCGCTTGGCGGACTCGAAGGTGGTCTCGATGAGCTGGATGGAGGGCTCGATGGTGCCCGGGTAGCGCTGCATCCGGGGGTGGACGGGCATGGAGAGGTCGATCAGGCGGGGCATGGGGGAGCTCCTTGCGCATCCGGTTCAATCCAGCCACTTGCGCCAAGCAGACCAGGATTCCACCAGGGCCGCAAGCTCCCCGTAGCCCCCCGCGCCTGGGTGGGCGCCGTCCCCCGCGGCCGCTTCCTTCAACCAGGTCCCCGAGTGCAGGAGGGGCGCGTGCACATCGAGGTAAGGGATGTCCTCCTCCCGGCAGAGGGCGGCGAGGGCGGCCGAGAGCTCCGCGACGCGGCGGTTGTTGGCCTCGTCCCCGATGGGGGGCGGCCCCACCATGAGGAGGGGCTTGAGCGCCTTGGCCCGGCGGAGGATTTGGAAGGTGTTCTCGATGGACTTCCCCGGCTGGACGCGCAGCTCGCCCTCGACGATGCGCGTGTCGTTCGCCCCGAAGGCGAAGACCAAGTGGCCGTCCATCCCCTCGGGCAGGCGGCGGAGGGCCTCCTCTTCCCATCCGGAGAGGATGTCCCGGCTCGTGGCCCCGCGGACGCCCAGGTTGTAGCAGGTGAGGAGGTGCCCCCGGGCGCGCTCGGCCCGGCAGAGCCGCCCCGGCCAGCCCAGGTACTCGGGGTCGCCCGTCCCGTTCACGAAGGAGTCCCCGACGAAGCAGAGGCGGGATTCCATATAGGCCGTCTTCCACTTCGCGAAGTCCAGCCACCAGCGCTCGCGGACGGGGCGCTGGAGGCGCTTCACCATGGCGGCGCTGCGGGGGGTGCCGGCCGAGGCCTCGAGCCAGGCGGGCCCGCCCACGGGCTCGAGGGTGGCCATCTCGTAGACGGCGAGGAGCCTCCGCGCCCCCGCCTGCATGCTCTGGATCTGGGTCTCCTCGGTCTTCTCGCTCGAGAGTTTCTCGTCCCGGAGGAAGAGCCGCGCGCGCAAGAGCCCCCCGACCTGGAACAGGCGCCCGAAGTGTTCTTCCTGGTACCAGGCGATGGCCTCCGCCTCGCCCCCCGGGCCCTCGGGCGGGTCCACGTGGACGGTGTAGAGGTAGGGGGCGTCGTAGCGGGGCCGCCCGCCCATCGAGGCCGCGAGCCTGCCGACGCTCCGCTCGGTTTCCTTGAGGAAGGCCATGCACTTGCGCGTCCAGGGGGTGGGGTTGTTGCGCGACTTCAGGTAGTAGGGGCTGTTGAAGGTCTCGAGGCTCTCCCCCTCGAAAACGTTCAGGCAGTTGTGCCGCCCGTCCCCGCCCGCCCTCATGTAGCGGTGGAGGGCGACGTAGCCCGGGCCCTCCAGGCGGTCGGTCGAGTGCTCGCAGTTGTGCCACTGGCGGAACTCCTCGCGGTGCGCCTCGGGCACGTTGACCCAGACGGCGGTGACGGCTTGGGGCTCGGGCATGGGGGGGGGCTCCTCGACTTCCAGATGGGGGGGCTCAGGGGCCCAGGAGCTCGATCAGGTTCCCGTCGGGGTCCTTGAGAAACACCATCTGGAGCTCGGGGGTGCGCCGGATGGGCGCGCTCAGGAACTCGACCCCCTTGGCCCGCCACTCGGCGTGGGTCTTGCCCAGGTCCTTCACCCAGAGGGTGACGTAGCGGTAGCCCGAGGCGCCGTCCGCCCCGGCGGGGCCGGAGGGAGGAGGGGTCTGGAAGCGGACGAGCTTGAGGTTCGCCTCCCCGGCCTGCATGTACTGGATCTCGAAGGCGGCCGAGCCGATGCCGGCCCGCCTGGCCGTCTCGGCGTCCATGCTGAGGCGGCGGGTGGGCGCGAGGCCCAGCTTGTCGCGGTAGAACGCCAGGGCGCGGTCGAAGTCCCGCACCACGAGGCCCACGTCCAGGACGGGGCGCTGGAGATCGGCCATGTCGAATCCTCCTCGCCAATCGGAAGCCGCCGGCGGGCGGCGGGAACCTGGCCCTCTCACTCCTTCGGGACGACCAAGTGGAAGACCTTGAGGGGGGCGCTCCCCGCGTGACGGATGACGGCGCCCTCGCCGAGGTCCAGGAACACGCCCATGCCCGCGCCCGCGGGGTGGGCCTTGCCGCCCAGCTCGATGGTCCCCTCCCCCTCAATGAGATAGAGCAGCTGGCGGGCGCCGGGCAGCGCCCCGGCCTCGACCCGCTCCCCAGGCCCCACCCGGCGCAGGAGGGCCCGCCCGTTCTCGGCGCCGCATCTTGCCCGCCCCATGATCTCGGCGGCCGTCCCGAGGCCGGGGCCCAGCGCCACGCGCTCGCACGCGCCGGTGTCGATGAACTGGATCACGGCGTCTCCCCCTCTCAGCTCTGCACCCAGATCTTGCCGTCCACCTTGCGCCAGCGCAGGTCGTCGTCGGTCCCCTCGAGGATGGTGGTCTTGAAGCGGTTGGGGGCCTGGTACTCCAGGTAGAGGATGTCCTCGCTCGCGCGCAGGCGGTGCTTCTCCAGCGCGGGGATGAAGACGAGGGTGCCCGGCGCGACGGGCCGGGCGCCCTCCTCGGTCTCCACCGTGGCCTTGCCCGAGATGAAGAAGTAGAAGTGCTCGCAGTCCGCGTGGAAGTGGTAGGGCGAGGCGGCGCCCCGCTTGTAGCGGAGGATGCCCGCGAGGAAGGCGTCCGTCCCCGCCAGCTCGGGGCTCACGAAGAAGATTCGCTCCCGGCCCGGCGTGACGGAGACCAGCTTGGGCAGCTCATCCTGCCGGAAGAGATAGGCCATGGCGCTCCTCCCCACCTGCGAATGAATGCGGCCGGTTCCGGGAGGCCGCAGAGGGGCCGGGCCCCCCGCCGGCGTTCAGCCCCCGATCCCCGCCAGGCGCTTCGCGTACTCGACCGAGGCGCGGGCGTCGTGGCTGGCGAAGATGGTCAGCTTCTCGGCCTCGATGGAGCCCTCGGCGTGGATGGCGAGGACGGCCTGGTAGCCCGCGAAGTCGGTCGTGGTGATCTCGGCGATGAGGTTGATGAGCTTGAGGCGGTCGGCGGCGGGCACGGCCGGGGCGCCGCCGAGGTACTTGTTCACCAGCTCGCCCAGGCGGGGGTGGTCGAGGTCCTCCCGGGCGGGCCCCGTGACGAGGAGGCCCCCGGCGATGTCGATCACCCAGGCGAGGGCCTGATGGTAGTTCTCGGCGAAGTGGAGCTTGGCGATGTTGATGAGCTCGGCGTTGGGGACGGCGATCCCGTCCACCACCCTGCACTCGCGGGCCGCCTCGCGGGTCATGCCCCGGCAGATCTGGGCGTAGCTGATGAGGCGGGCGAGCTTGTCGCGCACGTGGTTGGCCCGGAGGATGCCGTTGGACTCGGCCATCAAGCGGGAGGCCCCGACGAAGAGGTCCACCAGGGGGAGCTTGTAGCTCACGGCGGTGAAGCGGTGGAACTCGACGAAGGTCTTGGCGAGGGGGCCGGCCATGTCCACTTCACCCTTCAAAAACACGCGCTCCCAGGGCACCTTCACGTCCTCGAAGATGGTCAGGGTCTCGATCATCTTGTGCCGGGCGCTGATGGGGTTCTCGAAGTCGTTCCCCTTCCGGCTCCCGTAGGGGCTGGCGATCAGGGTGAGGCCGGGGGCGTTGGCGGGGACGGCGCAGGCCACGGCGTAGGCCTCCTCCCCCGGGCCCATGTTCCGGGTGGGGAGGACGATGATCTCGTGGGCGTTCACCGAGACCGAGGTGTGCGCCTTGGCCCCGCGCAGGGTGATGCCCTCCTTGTCCTCCGCGACCACGCGCACGTAGTAGTCCGGGTGGGCCTGGCCGGTGGGGCCCTGGCCCCGGTCCCCCTTCACGTCGGTCTGGGCGACGGCCAGGGCCAGGTCGTTCTTCCTGCAATGCTCGAAGAACTTCCGGACGCGGGGGAGGTAGGCGGTGCCCTTCGTCCGGTCCGTGTGGGAGGCGAGGAGGTGGAGGGCGCAGAGGGCGTCGGTGCCGATCTCCTTGATGAGCACCACCAGGGTGCCCCCGAGGGCGGTGGCGCGCTCGATGAGGGCGCTCCGCTGGAGGAGGTCCTCCGCCGAGCGGGGGAGGTGGTAGTAGCGGGAGCAGGGCCCCTCGGGGCCCTCCACCACGGCCAGGGGGCGGTCGGCGGGGTCCTCGGCCATTCGGTAGTCGATCGCGGCGTGCTCGACCGCCACCCCGAGGACGGGGTGGGCGGCCACGTCCTCCACCCGCTCGCCCCGGTAGTAGACCGCCCGCCCGTCGCGCAGGCTCGCCTTGTACTGCTGGGGACTCATCAGCGGCATGGGGGCTCCTCCGGCAAGATTCGTGCGGTGCCCCAAGCCTAGCCGTTTTGGAGGTGGGGGGGAAGGGGAGGAGGGGGGGCGGAAACGGCCCCCCGCCGGGAGGGGCCGCGCAGGCCTGAAGAGGAGTTCAAGCCCCGAGAGGCCGTGTTCTTTCCCTCCCCCCCAAAGGACCAACCCCCCCTTGCCCCCCCTTAATCAAGGGGGGATGGGGGGGTAGAGCCCGCCCACAGGCAAGATATGCGCGGAGGAGGAGAGGGGTGAAGACGCCAGGATGATTTCTTTTCAGGTATTTGCGGGATGAACGTATACGCCTATCCCCCGTTCGCGAGCTCGTGCAGCCGGCCCTCCTTGTCGAGGGCGGCCAGCTCGGGGAAGCCCCCGACCACCTCGCCGTTGACGATCACCTGGGGGACGGTCTTCCCGCCCGTGCGCTGGATCATGGCGTCCCACTCCGGGGTGCCGCCGAAGACCAGGTGCTCCCGCCATTCGAGCCCCCGCTTCTGGAGCAGGTTCTTGGCCGCCAGGCAGAAGGAGCAGGGGTTCGTGGTGTACATCTCGATCGCGTACGGCATGGACCCCTCCGTGGCATGCGTGGCACCGCGCGGGACCGCGGGTCCGGCAACGGCCCCGTAGATTAGCAGG
>JBBTDR010000228.1:0-3557 GCA_038042665.1 Nitrospinota bacterium | reverse complement strand
GTCATGTTCACCATCCTGCTGAGCATCAACCTGGCCATCCTGAACCTGCTGCCTATCCCCATCCTGGACGGCGGGCACATCCTCTTCCTCGGCATCGAGGCCCTGCGTGGGAGGCCCCTGAGCCTCCGGGTGCGGGAGACGGCCATGCAGGTGGGGACGGTGCTCCTCATCGCCCTGATGATTTTCGCGACCTACAAGGACAGCGTATATTACCTCCTCCGGCGCGACGGCGAGCCCGCGGGCCAGCAGCAGGCGCCGCCCCCGCCGCCGAGGCCCGCCCCCGCCGGGGAGCGCTAGGCGGGGAGTCTCACCCGATTGTTCACCGGGCGGATGCCCGGCGGGAGAAAGACGCCCGGGCGGTGCCCGCCACCGCCCGGGGGGAGGGAAGGCCCGGCGCTCCCCCACCCCAGCCTTCTCCACCGCGGCCAGACCCGCCGCGGGCCGGAGGGGGAGGGGGAATGGCCCTGGCATCTGGGGAGTGAACAACGTGTTTGGGTTCCACGGCCAGGCGGGGCCGCGGGGAAAGGCAGAGGGGAGCATGTTCGAGCCTTTCAGCGACGAATCCCTCTTCGTGGCGAAATCGCCGCCGGCCTCCGGCGCGGCCAAGGGAGGCGCGCTTCCGCTGTGGAGCCCCTCCGCCTCCCCGGGCGAGGGCCTCCCCTGCGCCGACCCCCGCCTGTTCCCGCTCAAGCGGCGGTCCAGCCGCCCGGTCTTCGTCCGCGGGGTCCGGGTGGGCGGGGGCGCGCCCGTCGCCGTCCAGTCCATGTGCAACACCTACACCTGGGACGTGGAGGCCACCCTCGCCCAGATCGGCCGCCTCCAGGAGGCCGGGTGCGAGATCGTCCGCCTGGCCGTCCCCGACGAGCGCTCGGCCGAGGGCCTCAGGGAGATCCGCAAGCGCACCGGCGCGCCCCTCGTCGCTGACATCCACTTCGACCACCGCCTCGCCCTCCTGGCGGCCGAGGCCGGGGTGGACTGCCTGCGCATCAACCCGGGGAACATCAACGGCGAGGCGCGCGTGAGCGAGGTGGTGGCGGCGGCCAAGGACCGGGGCATCCCCATCCGCGTGGGGGTGAACGCGGGCTCGCTCGAGAAGCACCTGCTCGACCGCTTCGGGGGCGCCACGGCCGAGGCCATGGTGGAGAGCGGCCTGCGCCACATCGCCATGCTCGAGCGGCGCGGCTTCTACGACACCAAGATCTCCCTCAAGGCCTCGGACGTCACCCGCACCGTCCAGGCCTACCGCCTCATGGCCGCCCGGGTGGAGTACCCCCTCCACCTGGGCATCACCGAGAGCGGGAGCCTCCAGACGGGGAGCGTGAAATCCTCCGTGGGCCTGGGCATCCTCCTCTCCGAGGGGTTCGGGGACACCATCCGCGTCTCCCTCGCGGCGGACCCGGTGGAGGAGGTGCGCGTCGCCTACGAGATCCTCAAGAGCCTCAAGCTCCGCCAGCGCGGGGTGAACGTGGTGGCCTGCCCCTCCTGCGGGCGCGTGCAGATCGACGTGGACAAGCTCACCCTGGAGGTCGAGAAGGAGCTCGCCCACATCACCGCCCCCATCACCGTGGCCGTCATGGGCTGCGAGGTGAACGGCCCGGGCGAGGCCCGCGAGGCCGACATCGGCGTGGCCGGCGGCCACAAGCGCGCCCTCATCTTCATGAAGGGGGAGAAGCACGGGCTCGTGGACTACCAGGACATCAAGCGCAGCCTCGTCCAGCGGGTCGAGGCCCTCGCCGCCGATTGGGCCCGCAAGAGCGGCCCGCCGGGGGGGAACGGGGAAGGGCGGGGCTGATGCGCTTCACCCGGGGCTTCTTCCCCACCCTCAAGGAAGCGCCCGCCGAGGCCGAGGTCGTGAGCCACCGGCTCATGATGCGGGCCGCCATGATCCGCCGCCTGGCCGGGGGCGTGTACACCCTCCTGCCCCTGGGCCTCAAGGCCCAGCGCAAGGTCGAGCGGATCTGCCGCGAGGAGCTCAACCGCGCCGGCGCCCAGGAGGTGCTCCTCCCCGCCCTCAACCCCGCCGAGCTCTGGCAGCGGACGGGCCGCTGGGAGCACTACGGCAAGGAGCTCATGCGCCTGAAGGACCGCCACGGGCGCGACTTCTGCCTGGGCCCCACCCACGAGGAGGTGATCACCGACCTCGTGGCCCGCGAGGTGAGGAGCTACCGCGACCTCCCCCTCAACCTCTACCAGATCCAGACCAAGTTCCGGGACGAGATCCGGCCGCGCTTCGGGCTGATGCGCGGGCGCGAGTTCACCATGAAGGACGGCTACAGCTTCGACCGCGACGAGGCCGGGGCCGAGGAGAGCTACCGCGTCATGGTCGAGGCCTACCGGCGCATCTTCCGGCGCTGCGGCCTCCAGTTCGGGGTGGCCGAGGCGGACCCGGGCGCCATCGGCGGGAGCTTCTCCCACGAGTTCATGGTCATGGCCGACACGGGGGAGGAGGCCATCCACGTCTGCCGCGCCTGCGCGTACGCGGCGAACGCCGGGAAGACCCCCGTCCGCCTCCAGCTCCCCCCCTCCCCGGGCGGCAGGCTGGAGAAGGTCTCCACCCCGGGTGCGCGCACCGTCGGGGAGGTGACGGCCTTCCTGGGCGTCCCGCCCGAGCGGCTGGCCAAGACCCTCCTCTACCTCGCCGACGGCAAGCCCGCCGCGGCCCTCATCCCGGGGAACCGCGAGCTGAACGAGGTCAAACTCAAGAACGCCCTCGGAGCCATCGAGCTCGTCATGGCCGACGCCGGGGCGGTCCAGCGGCTCTCCGGGGCCGAGGTGGGCTTCGCCGGGCCCGTGGGGCTGAGCGGGGTGCGCATCGTCGCGGACCCCTCGCTCGAGGGAAGGACGGGGATGGTCCTCGGAGCCAACCAGACCGATTACCACTACGCCGGGGCCCAGGAGGGGAGGGATTTCAAGGCGGACGCCTTCGCCGACCTCACCCAGGCCCAGGAGGGGGACCCCTGCCCGCGCTGCGGCGAGCCCCTCTCCGTTCGCCGGGGCATCGAGGTGGGCCACGTCTTCAAGCTGGGCACCAAGTATTCCACCGCCCTGGGGGCCGCCTACCTCGACGAGAAGGGCGGGACCCAGCCCATCATCATGGGCTGCTACGGCATCGGCATCGGGCGCACGGTGGCGGCGGCCATCGAGCAGAACCACGACGCCGAGGGCATCATCTGGCCCGTCCCCCTGGCCCCCTATCAGGTGGACGTCATCCCCGTGAACGCCGCGGACGCTCCCAGCCGCGAGGCGGCCGAGGCGCTCTACCGCGCCCTGGAGGGGGAGGGGGTGGAGGCGGTGCTCGACGACCGCGACGAGCGCGCCGGGGTCAAGTTCAAGGACGCCGACCTCATCGGCTTCCCCTACAAGCTCGTCGTCGGCCCCAGGGGCCTCAAGGAGGGGAAGGTGGAGCTGAAGTCCCGCCGGACGGGGGAGACCCAGATGCTCCCCCTCGAGGGCGCGGCGGGGGCCCTGGGCGGGCGCCTGCGGGAGGAGATGGGCTGAATGGCCTGCCCTGAGGGCAGGGGCGGTTCGCGAACCGCCCCTACGGCATGACAGGACGG
>JBBTDR010000227.1:0-1255 GCA_038042665.1 Nitrospinota bacterium | reverse complement strand
GCCCCGTCGATGGCCCCGGCGTGGCGGAGGCCGCGCTTCCGCTTGGTGCTCTTCTTGGTGAGGATGTGGCGGTGGGCGGCCTTGCCGCGCTTCACCTTGCCGGTGCCCGTGAACTTGAAGCGCTTGGCCGCGCCCCGGTTGGTCTTCAGCTTAGGCATCTTTCCTCCCTTCCTCTTCTTCCGCGCGGGCGCCGCCCGCCTCCTCCAGCGCTTCGCCGAGCGGGATCGTGAGGCCCTCGCCCGCCGGGGGGGCCGTCTCCTTGCCGGCGGCCGGGGCGGACGCCAGCTTGGCCGGCCGCGCCCCGGGCTTGGGGGCCAGGACCATGATCATGTTCCGCCCCTCGAGGAGGGGGGTCTGCTCGACCGCGGCGATCTCGATGAGGTCGTTCGACAGCCGGTCGAGAAGCCGCCGCCCGAAGTCCGGGTGTGTGACCTCCCGCCCGCGGAACATGATGGTGACCTTCGCCTTGTTGCCATCGAGGAGGAAGCGCTCGGCGTTCTTCTTCTTGATCTGGTAGTCGTGATCCTCGATCTTGATGCGCATCTTCACTTCCTTGAGCTCGACCACCTTCTGGCGCTTCTTGGCCTCCTGGGCCTTCTTCTGCTGGGAGTACTTGTAGCGCCCGTAGTCCATGATCTTGCAGACGGGGGGATCCGAGTTGGGCGCCACCTCGACGAGGTCGAGGTCGCGGTCCTGGGCCGCCTGGATGGCGTCCGGCACGGTCATGACGCCGAGCTGCTCGCCCTCGTCGTCGATCACGCGGACCTCCCGGGCGCGGATTTCCTGGTTCACGCGGGGGCCCGACGGGGTGGGGCGGATGTCCCTTCCGCGGAAGCGCAGGCCCATCTCAGGAGATCCCCGGGGCGAGCATCCGCCCCTCGATGTCGGCCCGGATGCGGCGCACGGCCTCATCCACCGGGAGGACGCCCGCGTCCCCCGCGCCCCGTACCCGGAGGGAAACCTGGCCGGACTCCGCCTCGCGCTGGCCGACAACAAGCATGTAGGGGATCTTCTCCATCTGGGCCTCCCTGATTTTGTAGCCGATCTTCTCGTTGCGGAAATCGCCGTGGGCGCGGATGCCCCCGGCGAGGAGTTGCCGCTCCAGCTCGCGCGCGGCGGGACGCTGGGCGTCGGTGATGGTCATCACCCGCGCCTGCACCGGAGCGAGCCAAGTGGGGAACGCCCCGGCGTAGTGCTCCAGGAGCCCCCCGACGAAGCGCTCCATCGAGCCCAGCACGGTGCGGTGGATCATGAC
>JBBTDR010000226.1:0-1827 GCA_038042665.1 Nitrospinota bacterium | reverse complement strand
GGGGCGGAGCTTCAAGCCGCGCAGCGCCGCTCGGGGCCATCCCGGAAAGAAGCTCGAAACGGGCGGTCAGGGCGCGGAGGCGGGGCGGGGGGAGGCCGCCGCAACCGGGGAGATCACGCGAACTGGGAGAAGTCCACCTTCTCGACGGAGACGACCTCGAAGGTCCGCTTCCCGCCCGGGAGCTGGACCGTCACCTCATCCCCGGCCACGCGCTGGAGGAGCCCCTTGGCGAGGGGGGCGCTGAAGGAGATGACCCCCTTCGAGAGGTCGCTCTCCTCCTCCCCCATGATCTGGTAGGTGACCTCCTGGTTCTTCGCCACGTCGAAGAGGGTGACCTTGGTGCCGATGGTCACCTTGTCCCCGTTGATGGGGAGCTCCTCGATGAGGGCCGCGTCCTGGAGGCGCTCGAGGATGCGGCTCACCTCGTGCTTGAGGGTGGCCTGGAGCGCGATGGCGGCGTCCCACTCGGCGTTCTCGCGCAGGTCCTTGTAGGCGGCGGCCTTGCCGAGCTCCTGGGCGACCTCGGTCTTGAGGCGCTGCTGGATGGCCTCGGCCTTCTCGCGGAGGCGCTGGAGGCTTGGGCGCGTCAGATAGTACGGCATCGCTCCGGTTCCCTTCCTGTCCCCGGACGGATGGGCGTTGGGGCCCGTGGTCACGCCCGCTTGGCGGCCGCCGCATCGGGGCGGTGGCGGGCACCGCCACCCAAGCGGCCCGCCGCTTGAGGTGTCACGGGGCGGACGCGGAAGTCGAAGCCCGTCTCCTCGACGAAGGCCTCGATCAGGCTGCGGGTGACGGGCCCCGGCACCGGGGCCTTGGGGCGGAAGCTGTCCACCTCCCTCACCGGGAGGGCGCAGATGGCGCTCGAGGTGAGGAAGAACTCCTCCGCCTGGGCCAGGTCGTAGAGGGTGAAGTCACGCTCCTCGGCGGGGATGCCCAGCCGGGCCGCGAGCTCGAACACCGCCTTGCGGGTGACGCCCTCGAGGATGTTCCGCTCGGGCGGCGTCCACAAGGCGCCGCCGCGCACCATGAAGAAGTTGGCCGAGGAGTTCTCGGCCACGTTCCCCCGGATGTCCAGCATGAGGGAGAGCGCGCCGCTCGCCGCCGCGTCCAGCTCGGCCAGGATCTGGTTCATCTTGCTCGTCACCTTGGCCCGGGCCTCGATGCACTCGGGGGGGGTGCGGCGCGTCGGGGTGACGGCGACGCGCACCCCCTTCGCGTACTTCTCGGCGAGGCCCTCCAGGGGGGCGGGCCGGTAGAAGATGAACACCGTCGCCCGCCGCGCCATGTGGGCGCCCATCGAGGGCGAGTCCTCCCCCCGGGTCACCCAGTGGCCCACGCGGCAGAGGCCCTCCTCGTCGATGCGGCAGAGGTTGGTCTCGTGGAGCGCCAGGGTGGCCTCGCGCATCTCCTCCTTGGACATCCCGGGGTCGATGCGGACGTAGCGGAGCGACCGGTAGAGGCGATCGATGTGGTCGTCCAGGCGGTAGAGCTTGTGGCCGAAGCAGGGGGTGATCTCGTACACCCCGTCCCCCCAGAGGAAGCCCCGGTCGAAGGGGGAGACGCGGGCCTGGCCCTCCTCGACGATCGCGCCGTTCAGGTAGGCGAACCGGTCACCGGACATCGCGCGGCCTCCCCTGGCAGGACTCCAGCAAAAGAGCGGCACCCCCCGCGCGGGGCGGGCGGCGCCGCGAGACTAGCTGCCGGCCTCTTCCCCGGATGATACACGGATCCCCCCCCGCCCGGGAAGCGGGGAAAAAAGGCCAGAGATTCCCGTTCCCTGTAGGGGCAGGCCCCCCTGCCTGCCCTGATGCACCCGACGCAAGGGGC
>JBBTDR010000225.1:0-3164 GCA_038042665.1 Nitrospinota bacterium | reverse complement strand
CCAAGGACAAGGACATCGCCTCGGTCCTGATGGACCCGGACAGCATCACCTTCCTGCCGCCCGTCCCCGATCCCCCCAAGAACATCCTCTGCATGGGCCTCAACTACAAGGACCACGTGGAGGAGGGGCTCAAGACCAAGTCCATCACGCCCGCCCAGGCGGAGATGGACGTGCCCATGTTCTTCACCAAGGCGCCCGCCACCCTCGTCGGCCACCGGACGGGCATCCCCAAGCACGCCTGCACCGACAGGCTCGACTACGAGGCCGAGCTGGTGGTGATCATCGGCAAGGGGGGCAGGGACATCCCCGAGAGAAAGGTGAACGACCACATCTTCGGCTACTGCTGCGGCAACGACGTCTCGGCCCGCGACCTCCAGCGCGCCCACAAGCAGATATTCAAGGGCAAGACCCTGGACGGCACCTGCCCCCTGGGGCCCTACATCGTCCCCAAGGAGGACGTTCAGGATCCCGCCAAGCTCGCGGTGCGGAGCTGGGTGAACGGGGAGCCCCGCCAGAACTCGAACACCGCCAACATGATCTTCAGCGTGCCGGCCATGCTCTCCTCCCTCTCCCAGGGGTTCACCCTGGAGCCTGGGGACATCTTCATGACGGGCACCCCCTCGGGCGTCGGCTACGCCCGCGAGACGCCTAGCTTCCTGAAGCCCGGGGACGTGGTGGAGATCGAGGTCGAGGGCCTGGGGAGGCTCGTGAACCCCGTCGTGGCGGCCTAGGGGCGGATTCTTCGGCAGGTGGTTCAGGGATCCACCGCGCGCGCGCGGGAATCCCTTCTTGGGCTTCGGCTCCCCTCTCCCGGAGGGAGCGGGCGAAGGGCCGGACGCAGGGTGCGCAAAGGGCTGGCACTGCCCAGCCCGGGGAAGGCTGGGAAGGGGAAGGACAGGTCCCAGGACAGGAGGCTTGGAATGTCCGCGGAGCAGCCGATCGACCCCGCCGCCATCAGGCGGGGAGACACGCAGTACGGAAAGGGTTACACGGAGGCGCTCTTCAAGCGCGTAAACGGGGTCGACGCCCATTTCTCCCACCTCATGCAGAAATTCGTGCACGGGGGGCTCTACGACCGGGACGTCATCCCCCACAAGACGCGCGAGCTGTGCGCCATCGCCGCGCTGTGCACCTCGGGCCGCTTCAACCAGATGCGCTCCCACTTCACGGCCGCCCGGAGCTACGGGGCGGGGGACAAGGAGATCCTCGAGGTGATCATCCAGATGAGCACCTACGCGGGCATCCCCACCGTCCTCGAGGCCATCAAGGTCTTCGAGGCCTGGGTGGTCGAGGGCGGAGCCATGTCCGGCCTCGGGACCGGGGAGAAGTAGGCGGTGAGCCCGGGCCGCCCGCGGGGGCTGGAGGGCCGGGCCGCCCTCGTCACCGGGGCGGGGGGCGGCATCGGGCGGGGGATCGCCCGCTGCCTGGCCGAGGAGGGGATGGCCCTCGCCCTGGCCGACATCGCCCTGGATGGCGCCCGCGCCTCCGCCGCCGAGATCGAGGGGCGGGGCGGGCGCGCGATCCCGCTCCATCTGGATGTGACGAGTGCGGAGGGGTGCCGCGCGGCCGTCGAGGAGACGCGCGCGCGGCTCGGCGGGCTGCACGTGGTGGTGAACAACGCGGGCGTCGCCGGGAGCCCGGGCCTCAAGCTGGGCATGCCCCTCGCCGACCTCACCGAGGCGGATTGGGACGCGACCTACGGCGTGAACGTGAAGGGCGTGTTCTTCCTCTGCCAGGCCGCCGTGCCCCACCTCCAGGCCCAGGGCTGGGGCCGGATCATCAACATCTCCTCCCGCGCGGGGCGCGAGGGCCGGGAATTCATCCCCCACTACAGCGCCAGCAAGGCCGCCGTCATCCTCTTCACCCAGGCCCTCGCCCGGGAGGTGGCCTCCCACGGGGTGACGGCCAACGCCGTCTGCCCGGGCCTCATCTGGAGCCCCCTGTGGGAGCGCCTGGCGGTGCTCTACCAGGCCAAGATCCCCCGGTTCAAGGACATGTCCCCCCGCCAGGTTTTCGACGAATTCGTGGCCCAGACCCCCCTCCGGCGGGAGCAGGCCCCGGAGGACGTGGGCCGGGCGGTGGCCTTCCTGGCCAGCGAGGATGCCCGGACCATCACGGGCCAGGCCCTCTTGGTGGATTCGGGGGCGGTCATGCATTAGAATTTGAAATAAAAATAATACAAAATATGGCAATTTATTATATATTCGGGCTTGACAGCCTGAAAAGGGGCGTGCTAATTTTTGAATTTAGAAGCAAGCAATCATTGCCGACAATCTAAGTTGTTGCTCACGGTGTATCCCGCGCCGGGGGTGCGGGGGCACCACCCGCGCCTATTCTCGCCATAAGGGGGAGAAGGGTGGCCGGCAGGAAATACACCGTCTTGGTCATCCCCGCGGACTCGAGCGGGGCGTCGCGCTTCGTCATCTCCCGCCGCGCGGTGGTGACGGCGTCGCTCCTCGCCGTCGCCCTCCTCGCCGGCAGCACCTACCTCATCTACGACCGGGCCTCCCTTGAGCACGATCTCGCCCGCCTCGATCCCCTGCGCGAGCGCGCCCAGGCCCAGCGCCAGGTGCTGGAGCGCATGGGTGAGCGCGTGCGCGAGATGGACGAGAGCCTCGTGCGCCTGCGGAAGCTGGAGGAGCAGCTGCGCGTCATGGCCTCCCTCAAGCCCGCCGACCGCAGCACCGACCTCGGCGTGGGAGGCGTCAGCCGCCCGGACCTCCTCGACAAGGCCGACAAGCTTCCCGAGGCCGAGAAGATGGTGGCGGGCCGGCTGGACCGGCAGTTCAACGACATGGAGCGCCGCTCCACCGAGCAGGAGCGGGCCTTCAAGGAGATCGTCGAGACCTTTCGCGAGAAGCGGGTGCTCCTGGCCCATACCCCCTCCATCCTCCCGGCCAGGGGCTGGGTCACCTCGCTCTTCGGGAGCCGGACCTCCGCCTTTACCGGGGGCAGCGAGTTCCACGCGGGCATCGACGTCGTGGCCCGGGTGGGCACCCCTGTCCTCGCCCCGGCGGACGGCGTGGTCATCACCTCGGGCCGCGAGTCCGGCTACGGAAACATCATCGAGATCCGCCACATGCAGGGCATCATCACCCGCTTCGGGCACAACCACCGCAACCTCGTCCGGGTGGGGCAGCAGGTCCGCCGCGGGGACGTCATCG
>JBBTDR010000224.1:0-8368 GCA_038042665.1 Nitrospinota bacterium | reverse complement strand
CCCCGACCGGGGTGGGCACCGTGGTGGCCGAGGGCAAGGAGAGCCGGATCATCGGGGGCAGGGAGTACATCCTCGAGAAGCCCATCCGGGGGGACGTGGCCTTCGTCCGCGCCTGGAAGGCTGATCCGGCGGGGAACCTGGTGTACCGCCTGAGCGCGGGGAACTTCAACCCGGTGATGGCCATGGCGGCCGCGCTCACCATCGCCGAGGCGGAGGAGATCGTCCCCCTCGGGGCGCTCCCCCCCGAGCACATCCACACGCCGGGCATCTTCGTCCAGCGGATCGTGGCCGGGGAGATCCCCGACAAGCCCGTCGAGATCCGCACCACCCGGCCCCGCGGGAGTTGAGGGGGGAGGCTGATCGTGGCGCTCAAGCGGGAGGACATCGCGCGCCGGGCGGCGCTGGAGGTGCCCAAGGGCGCCTACGTCAACCTCGGGCTCGGCATCCCCACCCTGGTGAGCAACTACATCCCCGGGGGCTGGGGGGTCACCATCCACTCCGAGAACGGCATCCTGGGCGTGGGGCCCTACCCCTACGAGGGGGAGGAGGACCCCGACCTCGTGAACGCGAGCAAGGAGACCGTCACCATCCTCCCCGGGGCCGCCTTCTTCGACAGCGCCACCTCCTTCGCCATGGTGCGGGGGGGCCACGTGGACGTCACCATCCTGGGCGCCATGGAGGTGGCCGCGAACGGCGACCTCGCCAACTGGGCCGTGCCCGGCCAGAGGATCTCCGGCATGGGCGGGGCGATGGACCTCGTGGCGGGGGCCAGGAAGGTCATCGTCACCATGGAGCACGTCACCCGCAAGGGGGAGCCCAAGATCAAGGAGCGCTGCGCCCTGCCCCTCACCGGCAAGGGGGTGGTCAACCTCATCGTCACCGACCTCGCCCTCATCGAGGTGGGGAAGGAGGGCCTCTTCCTCCTCCGCGAGCTGGCCCCCGGCGTCTCCGCGGAGGAGGTGCGCGCGAAGACCGCCGCCCCGCTCCAGGCGGCGCCCGGCCTCAAGGAGATGTTCGCCGCGGCCCGGCCAGGCCCGCCGAAGTCCCCATGACGGCCGCCCGCCGATGATCGACCTCGAGCAGTTCTCCCGCCGGCACTGGGGCCCCCTGCGCCGCCACGCCTACCGCCTCACGGGCAGCCTCCTCGACGCCGAGGACGCGGTGCAGGAGACCATGCTCCGCGCCGTGGAGATGGGCCCCGCCCTGGACAACGTCGGGGACCCCGCCGAGTGGCTCCACGTCGCGGCGACCGAGGCCGCCCTCGCCCTCCTCCACGAGCACCCGCCCCTCGCCCTCGAGGCCTTCGAGCTCCCCGACTTCGTCCAGACCCCGGGGCCGGGGAGCGGCGCCCCTCCCTTCGCGGGCGAGGAGGGCTGGCCCGGCGTCACGCTCGCCTTCCTCTTCCCCCTCCAGTACATGGAGCCCGAGCAGCGCGCCGTGGTCGTCCTGCGGGACGCCCTGGAGGACGGCGACCGCATCGCCGCCTCGGCGCTTTCGGCCACCCTGCCCGAGGTCTTCCAGATCGCCGAGGCCGCCGAGCGGCGCCGGGCCGAGGTGCGCCGCCGCTGGGGGCGCAACGTGCCCTTCGCCCCCCTCCAGGACGACCCCGCCTCCGCCCGCGCCTTCGCCAAGTTCACCGAAGCCCTCGGCTTCCGCGACAAGGCCCTCCTCCAGGGCCTCCTGCTCGGCGAGGCCGAGCTGATCGGGAGCGGCCGCCGCGAGACCGGGCGCGACTTCGTGGCCGCCGCCCTGGCCGAGCTGCTGGGCGAGGCGGGGGACGACGTGCGCTTCACCCCGGTGTGGCTGAACGGCTGCCGGGGGCTCCTCGTCTGGGTCTGGCAGGAGCGCAGGGACGAGTGGCAGCGCGCCGCGGCGCTGCTCGCGGTGTGCGGGGAGAGCCAGGTCCGCGCCCTCAAGTGGGAGACCGACGGCCACATCCTGCGGAGCATCCGGGCCGGGGAGCCGGAGGGGTAGGGGGAAGGAAAGGGTTAGGCGGCGGCCGTCCGGCGGCTGCGCCGCCGCGTCTTTTTCCCTTTCGTGTCGGCTATGGCCGGGAGTCCCGCCAGGACGAGCGGCTGCCGATTCGGGAACTTCGCGACCACCTGGAGCGAGCCCCCCAAGGCCTCAACGTAGGCGCTCAGCGTGGAGAGCAGCAGATCGCCCCGCGTCTCCAGGCGCGAGACGCTGTCCTGGCCCACCCCGAGCAGTTCGGCCATGCGCTCCTGGGTCAGGCCGAGCGCCTTGCGCAGGTCGCGCAAGGCCATCTCCTCGGCGATCAACTGCTTCGCGCGCGCCTCGACCTCCTCCCGTCGCTTGCGGGGGAGGCGCCTCATCATCTTGTTGAGCGTCGCCGCCATCACTTCTTCTCCTTCGCGATGCCCGCCAAGTGCGCGCCGAACCTCTCGTCCGCCTTGGCGATCAGCCGCTTGTAAAATCGTCTTTCGGAACTCCCCGACTTGTCTCCGGCCACCAGGAGGACCGCCCGCCGCTTCGGGTCGAAGGCGAACGCGACCCGCCACGCGCCGTCCGCCGCCCCGAACCGAAGCTCCTTCATGCTCGCGTGACGCGACCCCTTGAGGGTGTCCACACGGGGCCGCCCGAGCTCGGGCCCGAAGGTTTCCAATAGCCGGGCGTGGACCAAAATCTCGTCCTGGACCGCCCCGTGCAGCTCCCAGAACTCCGGCTCGAAAGCCGCGTGGAAGAGGACGGTCCATCCCATGAAGGTATTATGGAGTAAATGTCATATGGTGTCAAATACATTATTGGAACCGGCGGCCACATCCTGCGGACCATCCGGGCCGAGGAGCCGGATAAGTAGCCAGTCTGTAGTAGCTTCCTGCCCATTCCCCTTGTTTGAGTAATTTAAATCATTACATTTCAATATGTTACACGACTATTTACAAAAACGAAAATTTGTGCGCAGATCATCGTAGAATTTTTTCCGCCCGGAAAGGAGTTGGGAAATGAGCAAGAGCACTATCAAGATTGGACGTGACGCAAAGGACGGTCAGTTTATTTCTGTAAGTGATGCCAAGAAACGCCCCGGAACGACCGTCGTTGAAACGATCAAGAGGGGTAAGGGCAAGTAGAAGGCCAAGTAGAACGAGGGCGAAATGGACAACTATCGGAGAAAAGCTGTTTGCACATGCTTGGTTGCCGGTCTTGCGCTAGGAGTTGTTCCTCACTGTGATGTTCACGGTTGTCGTTCTCACGACGGGCCTCACGTTCCTATTGAGACACAAGCATTTACCTCATTTGGGACGATGATTGTGGCATCTACGTCTGCATCAAACGCAATGGCGACTGGTTTCTTCCGAGCAATGTAGCAGGATAAGTTGAGCCCAAGACGGTAAAAGCAGATTCTTCGCGCCTACGGCGCTCAGAATGACAGCGAAGCAATGGCCTCGGTTGTCATTCTGAGCGAAGCGAAGAATCTGCTTTTGTTTTTGCGATGAGTTGAGAAGCCCTACCCCAGCGCCCTTCTCCCCTTCACCCGCTCCTCGCAGGGGGTGGGGGTCTCGTTGCCGAGCCAGAGGTCCCAGGCGGTGTGGTGGCCGATGTCCACCCCCTCCTCCTGGGCCTGGCGCTGGAGGGCGTTCTGGAGGGCGTCGAGGAAGGCGCAGTCCATGAGGTCGAGGTGGTCGGCGAGGTGGCGGTGGAGGACGCGGTAGACGAGTTTCGCGTCCTCCAGCGAGGCCTCGAAGTGGAAGTTCCCGGATTTCACCTGGAAAGCCATTCTGTTTCCCCCGCAAATCCTTAGAGACGCGAAAGGGCCTATCGGCCCACAGGTCCTATTTTACCGGATTCATCGGGAATGTAAAGCGGGGGGGAGGGGTACCGGGCCGATGCCGTTTTCGCAGGGGCGAAGCGCGCTTCGCCCCTACAGAAGCATCGTTCACGGGTCCAGGGAAGGAAGGAGCCGGGGGCCCGGCAAAACACATGGGGACCGGGCCCCCGGCTGGGGGGGCTAGTTCAGGCAGACCTGCTTGAGCTCCTTGAAGTGGTCGAGCACGTAGCCCGTGCCGCGCACCACGGCCGTGAGCGGGTCCTTCACGCGGTAGATGGGGAGGTTCGTCTCGGCGTGGAGCCGGGCGCCCAGGCCCTTCAAGAGGGCGCCCCCGCCCGCGAGGACGATGCCGCGGCGCTGGATGTCCCCCGCCAGCTCGGGGCTGCACTTCGAGAGGGCCTTGCGGATGGACTCGACGATGGCCCGCACCGGGGCGTCGAGCGAGGCGCGCACCATCTCGTCGTTGAGCTTGATGACGCGGGGGATGCCGGTCGAGACGTCGCTGCCCGCGACCTCGGTCTCCATGGGCTCGGCCAGGGGGGCGGCGGAGCCGATCTCGATCTTCACCCGCTCGGCCTCGAAGGAGCCGATGGCGAGGCCGTGCTCGCGCCGCGTGTAGCGCTGGATGCAGTCGTCCATGGCGTCGCCCGCGGTGCGCAGGGACTCGGCGTAGGCCACGGCGTACTGGCTGATGACGGCCACCTCGGTGGTGCCCCCGCCGATGTCCACCACCATCGAGCCCGCCACCTCGTGGATGGGCAGCTTGCTGCCGATGGCGGCGGCCATGGGCTCCTCGATGAGGTGCACCTTGCCCGCCCCGCACTGGGCGGCGGAGTCGATGACGGCCTTCATCTCCACGCTGGTGATGCCGGCCGGGACGCAGATCATCATGGTGGGCCGGCCCAGGGTGCGGCGCGGCAGGGTGGCCTTGATGAAGTGGCGGATCATGGCGCTGGTGACGTCGAAGTCGGCGATGACGCCGTCCTTCATGGGGCGGATGGTGCGGATGCTCTCCGGGGTGCGGCCGTACATCTCCTTGGCCCGCTTGCCCACGGCGAGGACGGAGCCTCCGTTGCGCGCGTTCAGGGCCACCACCGAGGGCTCGTCGAGGACGATGCTGCCCTCCCGGTAGATGAGGGTGTTGGCGGTGCCGAGGTCCATCGCGAGCTTCTGCCCCCTGAGCCCGTTCAGCATGAGCCCGTTCAGCTTATCCAGGAGCCACATCGCTTTATCCCCCCCCGTGGAAGCACAGCTGGTTGATCCCCGACGCCCGGGCGCCGGCGAGCGCGCCGAGGGAGGCGGAGACGAGGCCCTGGGGGTCGCGCGCGTGCTCGGGGAAACACGCCACGCCCGCCGAGGCCGTCATGTCGATCGTCTTCCCCCCGATGCGGCAGGGGGTCTCGTTGATGACCCGGATGAGCCGCTCCGCGGCCGCCTCGGCGTGCTCGTGCGAGGAGCCCTGGAGCAGGAGGAGATGGCGCGCCCCATCGTGGCGCGCGAGGATGTCCCCGCCCTGGGCCGCGGGGGCGAGCAGCCTGTGCAGATGGAGGGCGGCCTCCTCGGCGGCCGAGGGATGAAGCTCGCTGTCGAGGCCGTCCGGGGCGATCGCGAGCAGCGCCACCCGGCGGCCGCGCCCGCCCGCGTCGCGGAGAACCTCGCCCAGCCGCGCCCGGAGGAAGGCCATGCTCTTCCCGCCCGTCAGGGGGTCCGTCTCGGCGTGGCGGCTGAGCCGCCGCTCGGCCCGGAGGCGCAGCAGGGCCTCCGAGGCGGGGGCGGCGGCGACCTCGGCCCGCTTGAGGGAGGAGGGGTCAAACTCCCCCCGGCGGCGGCTGGTGAAGCCCAGCACCCCGAACACCTCGCCGCCCGCGGCGAGGGGCACCGCCACCGCCGAGCGGGCGCCGATGTTGGGCTCGTCGGGGTGGAAGAGGGGGCGGCTGCCGCTCGCCCCCCGGAGGTCCGGCAGGCGCAGGGGTTCCCCCTTCTTCAGCACGTAGCCCGCCACGCTGGCCCGCTCGTTCACGGCGAGGCCGCTCAGGAACAGCTCGCCGAAGCCCGAGGTGCGGGCGAGGCGGGGGGTGCCTGCTTCCTCGTCCCGGAGGACGAGGAAGCAGGCGTCAAAGGGGAGCAATTCGCGCGGAACCAGGCAGACGGCGTTCAGCAGCTGGTCCTCGCTCTCGCAGGAGCGCAAGGAGGCCAGATACCCGCTGTAGGCGCCGACGTCGATGGAGCGACGCTCCATCTGGACCGCCGCCAGAGCGCCGTCCGCCAGATATGCGAATTGTTGGGCGAACCCCGCGAGGATTTTCTGGGACTTGGCGGTGAAGCACCAGCTCTTCTTGCTGTCGATGGCCAGCGCCCCCTTGGTCAGGGAGGAGGGCAGCGGGGCCGCCATGAAGGATTTGATGTCCTCGTTGCGGCTGTAGTAGCCGAGGACGACGGTGTCCTTGTCGAACTCGTTGACGCTGAGCGCCTCGTTGTTCTCGAGCACCCAGCCGAGGAAGCCCTGGCCGCTCTCGGCGGTGGCGTCCGGGAGGATGTGGGGGCTCAGGCTGTGGTAGCTCGTCAGCTGGAACGTCTTGTGCCGCCGGTTCTCGAGGAAGAGGCAGGCGCTGTAGGCGTCCGTGACGTTGCTGACCAGCGCGATCAGCGAGGAGAGGTCTCGTTCCAGGTTGGTCATCGGGCCACCACGGGGGCGGACAGGGAACGAGGGGAATCTTAGCAAAGGGATTTTTAGACTCAAGTGATATTTTAAGTCATCGCTATAAATATATGATTTTTAATGCATTCCAAGTTTAAAAATTTTTGAGCGGGGGAGAATACCTCATCTAGTTTATGGAGATGCCTTTGTAAATAGTTGAATATCAATATGTTGCAAGTACAAATCCCGTTGAAACCACTGGAAAATCAATGACATACTAAGTATTGTACCCTGGGCCTTTTGGAGGCCTATCCGTGGGATTGGGGCGGCTCACGCTGGAGCGGCCGAAAAGCCGGGCGTCCGCTTCCGCCCCCGGGGGGGCCACCGCCGGAAGGACAAAGCGCGGCGATGGGGGTGGTTCTCAGGTGGGGGCCGTGATGCCCGCGCTCCCGCTCCCGGGAGCGGCGGGGCCGCTCCAGTGCTCGTGGAGGATGGCGTTCTTGGTGGCCCGCTTGACGGAGTACATGAGGCCGTCCGCCGCCTTGAGCGCCTCCTCCGCGGAAGAGGGCGGGTTCTCGAAGGTGGTGACGCCGATGCTGAAGGTGATGGGCCACCTCGCCTCGGTCATGGAGCCGAGGAGCAGGGGATGGATCTTCGCGGCGGCCGAGGCCATGGCGGGGTGGTCCGTCTCCGGGAACAGGCACGCGAACTCATCCCCGCCCAGGCGCGCCGCCGTGTCCACCGCCCGCGTGTTCGCGCGCAGGACGCCGGCGACGGCCCGCAGCGCCGCGTCGCCCGCCGCGTGGCCCTGCGCGTCGTTGACGGCCTTGAAGTTGTCGAGGTCCACGTACATGAGGGCGAAGGGGCGGGGGTAGCGCCGGGCGCGCGCCAGCTCGGTTTCCAGCCGATCGAGGAAGTAGCGCCGGTTCGCCAGGCCGGTGAGCGGATCGGTGTTCGCGAGCAGATCCTTGCTGTCCAGCGCTTGCCGGACGGTTGCGGCCATGCCCACGGTGAGCGTGAAAAAGGCCGTCCAGGTGATGAGATCCCAATAGAGGGAGGGATCCGAGAAGGAGCCGTAATGAAAGATCACATCGTCCGCAAACTTCGATATGGCCGCCGCGCCGGCCGCGGCGAACCCGACCCCGTTGGAGCCATACCAGGGGCCGATGAAGATGGGGATCGCGTAGAGAAGCGAGACGGAATACCGCGCGCCCGTCGCGAAATCCACTATCCCAACAAGGATGACCCAAGACAGCGAAAGAAAAAACAGCCCGGGCCGGGCAAGGCGGCTCAAGTACTCATCCGCCCCCTGCCACAAGAGCCTCGCGCGCCGCTCCAGGCTCGCGGGGCGGCCGGCCTCCGCCTCCCGCGGGAGAGTGGTTTCCGCCCGGGCCTCCCTGGGGGGCCGAGGGTTTTCCGTCACGGTCCCCGCCTTCCCCGCTCAGTGCCCATGCGCCTTGGCCGCCCCCGCCGGGATCATGCAGACGAACTCCACCGCCCCGGCCGAGTCGTTGTGGAAGATGTGGCGCTCCCCCGGGGCGATGAAGATGGCGTCCCCGGGGCCGAACCTCTTCTCCTCGCCCCCGCTCACCACCCGGCCCGCTCCCCTGAGGATGAACACCTGGTGCTCCCAGGGATGGCTGTGGTCGGGGGTCTGGCCCCCGGGGGCGATCTCGATGACGCGCATGGCCATGCCGGTCTCGCCGTCGCGCTCGCTCAGGAGCCAGCGGATGCCCGCCCCCTGGGCGGCCATCTCCTCCTTGAGCGCCACGTCCTTGTAGTGCTTCAGCTTCATGGCGGCCCCTCCGCGCCCGGCGAGTGTGCAATCCTAACACGTTGTTCACGCCGGAATGCCGGAACCATTTCCCTTCCCCCTCAGGGGGGAAGTCCAGGCCGCGCGGGCGTCTTTTCCCCGCGGGGCGTCCGCCCGGCAAGCGGCGTGT
>JBBTDR010000223.1:0-1330 GCA_038042665.1 Nitrospinota bacterium | reverse complement strand
GACGTCCGTGACGCGCAGGAGGTCGGCCTCGACCTTCTCGAGCTTGCGCAGCGCGGGCGCGTAGTCGCACAGCACCGCCGTCGGGACCTGGAGGAAGAGGATGTCGAGGGGCTTCACCAGGTCGCCCGAGATGAGGACGCCCTGGCTCTCCTCCAGGAGGGAGATGCTGTCGGGGGAGTGGCCCGGGGTGTCGTAGACGCGGAAGCGGCGGCCGCCCACCTCGAAGGCGTCCCCCTCCTTGAGCGCCCAGCCGAAGTTGATGGGCCGGATGGTGAAGCCCTTGGGGTCGAAGCCCGGGGGGAGGGGCTGCTTCCAGTTCTGGATGAAGCGCTGGACCGCGGCGCTGTGGTCGATCCTGAGCTTGTCCTTGCCGAGGGGATGGACGCCGGCTTTGTCCCACAGGTGGCCGCCCCCCAGGTGGTCCCAGTGGGTGTGGGTGAGGATGAAGTCGATGGGGAGCTTGGTGATGCTCTCGTGGAGCTTGCGCAGGTTGGCGACGCCCAGGCCGCCGTCGATGGCGAGGGCCCGGTCCTTCCCGACGAACAGGAAGGTGTTGTAGCGGCCCGCCTCGGTGATCTGAAAAGTGCCCGGCGCGAACTCCTGGACGGAATACCAGCCCTGAGTCTCCATGCTTTCCCCTTTCGTCTCCGGTGGGTTGCCCCGCGCCCTCCCCCGAGGCGTGCGCGCCCTCCCGGCGTCGGCGGGGCGGGGGAATGTGGGGGGCTTGTCGCGTGCCCGGGTAATGTAGTCCCCGCCGCCCGGGCGATCAAGCGGGGGGAAGGACGTGAACCGACGTTCTGGAGGGGCGTATTGCAATACGCCCCTACGGCCGCTGGCGTGCGTGATTTGTAGGGGCGAACCTCGTGTTCGCCCCGAATTTTCTTCCTATGTCGAAGGGCGATGACAAGCATCGCCCCTACAGTCCCTCCCCCCGATTTCTTCACGTCCCCTTCAGGACGGCCGCCGCCGCCGCGAGGCCCCGGGCGAGGCCGTCCGGGCGTGTCAGGAGGGAGAGGACGAGGTGGGTCCCCTCGATGTCGAAGAAGTAGCCGGGGTGGGCGAGGACGTTCTCCCGCTCCAGGAGATGGAGGACGAAGGCCTCCTCCTCCGTCCCCGCGGGCAGGGCGGCGACCTGCGCCCAGCCCCCCTCGCCCGGCAGGGGGCGCAGCCCGCCTCCGGATGGGAGCGAGGCGAGGAGCTTCCGGTTCTCGGCCAGCCGCGCGCGCACCTGGGCCTGGATCTCCTCCCGGCGGCGCAGCAGCCCGGGCAGCGCCCGCTGGGCCGGGGCGTTGACCGAGAGATAGGTGTCGCAGATGAGGTCCAGCCGCTC
>JBBTDR010000222.1:0-3755 GCA_038042665.1 Nitrospinota bacterium | reverse complement strand
CCCCATGCAGGTTCGCCCGCTTGGGGTCAGGCTCGTTCCCCCAGGCGTACTTCCGCCCGTCGCCGCCGCGCGCGGCGCGCTCCCACTCGGCCTCGGTGGGCAGCCGCCGCCCCGCCCAGCGGCAATAGGCGTCGGCGTCCGGCCAGCTCACCTGGGAGACCGGCTGCTCCGGCATGGTCTTCCAGTCGGAGCCCTTGCCGGCGGGATTGCGCCAGGAGACGTTCTTCTCCCGCCGCCAGCCGCCCTTCCCTTGCTCCAGGGCGCTGTCCCACACCCAGGCCCAGCCCTCCGCCTCGGCGGTGGTGCGGTGCCGGGCGGCCTCGGCGAAGCGGGCGAAGCGGGAGGCCGTCAGTTCGGTCTGGTCGATCCAGTAGGCCGAGAGCTGGACCTTGCGCTCGGGCCGCTCGTTCTTATCGCCCTTGCCGCTGCCCATGAGGAAGGTGCCGGCGGGGATATGGACCTGGGTGGCGCCGTCCTTCGGGGACACCTGGGGGCGGGCGGCGCCCTGGGCGAAGCAGGGCCCCCCCGCCAGGGCGAGCGAGACGGCCACCCACCCCGCGGCCCGGCTTAGGCTTCTCGTGCGCATTCCATCGCTCCTGCGGGCCATCGCTCCCGCGGGCCATCGCTCCCGCGGGCCATCGCTCCCGCGGGCCATCGCTCCCGCGGACGGCGGCCCGGCCCCCCTCACTCCCGGAGAGGATCCCGCGGGTCGTCCACGAAGGTGGTGCCGGCGGCATCCTTGTTCGGCATGGCGCCGTAGGTGAAGATGAGCTCGGCGGGCTCGGTCTTGCTGGGGTTCTCCTGCCCGTGGATGCAGCCGCAGGGGAAGTAGACGAAGTGGCCGGCCTTCACCTCCCGCCTTTTGATCTCGCCGTCCTCTTCCCAATAGATGTTGATGGGCCCCCGCACCACGTAGATGGTCGTGTCGCAGTTCTTGTGGTAGTGCAGGTGGTTCCGGCCGCGCGGGGGGATGAGGGTGCGCCCCATGGTGATGGTGGCGGTCCCGGTGGACTCCCGGTCCACTCCCCAGCGGATGGTGTAGGGGGGCTCGTAGGCCTTGTCCTCCGAGACGTCGAGCGAGTTGATGACCTTGGGAACAGGCAATCTCGGCATTCCGCGGCCCCTCCGCAAGCCGGATGTATGTCTGGCCGGCCCATCCTATGGCAAGCCGAACCCGGCAACAAGAGGCCGCCCCCGCCACCGTGACACGGCCCCGGCAAGTATGCGATAATGGGCCTTGGCACGTTGAGACGGCGGACGGATCTCCCTCGGCGGCGCGATGGCCAAATTCCTGAACCGGCTCCTCAAAGTCAACAGCATCACGGTCGGCGTCCTGCTCACCGTGGCCATGCTGCTGACCTTTGCCGCCAAGCCGGCCATCATCCACCGGCTGGACCTCATCCTCTCCGACTTCCGTTTCCTCGCCCGGGGCCCCAAGAAGGCCGCTCCGGAGGTGGTCATCGCGACCATCGACGAGAAGAGCATCGACCAGCTGGGGCGCTGGCCCTGGCCCTTCACCGTCCAGGCCCGCCTGCTGGACAAGCTGGCCTCCTACGGCGCCCGCGTCATCACCTATGACGTGGTATTCTCCTCTTCCGACACCTCGGGAGGGAGCGGGCCCCTCCGGGCCATGAAGAAGAGACTCGCGGAGAACAGCGCCCCCGCCTCTCCCCAGGTGCTGGCCGAACTCGACAAGGCCATCGCCGAGTCCGACCACGACCGGATCTTCGCCGAGGCGCTGAAGCGCTCGGGCCGGACCATCCTGGGCTTCTTCTTCCATTTCGACCGGGAAACCATCCAGCACCTGACCGAGGCCGAGAAGCGGGAATACCTGGAGAACATCCGCAACTCGAAATACGGCGCCGTCCGGAAAGCGCCCGGAGCGAGCCTCAAGAACATCTGGCTGCCCCGGGCCGAGGCGGTCGAGTCGAACCTCTCCGTCCTGACCAACGCCGCGCGCGGAAGCGCCTTCTTCAGCCTCCAGCCCGACGTCGACGGCGCCATCCGCCGCTTCCCCTTGATCGTCAAGTACCAGGACATGGTGGAGATCCCGGGCGAGCAGGACTTCCTGTTCGGCCCCCTGGCCATCCGGACCCTCGAGCGCTACCTGCGGGGGAACATCCTCTTCTGGATCGACGCCCTCGGGGTCGAGAAAGTGGCCATCCAAGGCCGCCGGAACATCGTCATCCCGACCAACTCGCGCGGGGAGATGTTCATCAACTACATCGGCTCCATATCGGCTTTCCCCACCTACTCCATCGTGGACATCGTCGAGGGCCGCCAGGAGCTGGCGCCCCCGAGCGCCTTCCGCGACAAGATGGTGCTCATCGGCCCCACCGCCCTCGCCCTCGCGGACCTCCGGGTGACCCCCTACGACAAGGCGATACCCGGGGTGGCGATCCACGCGACCATCATCGACAACATGCTGCGGAACGATTTCCTCTCGGAACCCTGGTGGTCGGATCTGTTCACGGTGGGGGGCATCCTCCTGCTGGGGCTCCTGGGGACCCTGCTCCTTCCCCGGCTCGGCGCGGTGTGGGGGGGCGTGGGGGCCGTCGTGGCCTTGGTCGCCGTGGCCGGCATGAACCAGTTCCTCTTCGTGCAGCACGGCTGGTCGCTGAGCGCCGGCTATCCGCTCATCACGGGAGCCGTCCTCTACGGCGGGATGACGATGTACCACTACGTCGTCGAGGAGCAGCAGAAGCGCTTCATCCAGTCCGCCTTCGGCACTTACCTCTCGCCCAAGGTGGTGGCCGAGCTCGTGACCAACCCCGGCCTCCTGAAGCTGGGGGGCGAGCGGAAGGAGATCACCGCCTTCTTCTCCGACGTGGCCGGGTTCACCTCGGTTTCCGAGTCCCTGTCGCCGGAGGAGCTGGTTGGCCTGCTGAACGAGTACCTGTCGGAGATGACGGACATCATCCTCCGCTACGACGGGACCGTGGACAAGTACGAGGGCGACGCCATCGTGGCCTTCTTCGGCGCCCCCCATCCCATGCCCGACCACGCCGCCCGCGCCTGCCTCGTCAGCCTGGACATGCAGGTGGCGATGGTTCGCCTCCGGGCCGTGTGGAAGGAGCGGGGCATGAAGGAGCTCCACATGCGGGTTGGGCTCAACACCGGCCCCGCCGTCGTGGGAAACATGGGCTCCAAGACCCGGATGGACTACACCATGATGGGGGACACCGTGAACACCGCGGCCCGCTTCGAGGGGGCGAACAAGCAGTACGGCAGCAACATCATGATCGGCCAGTTCACCTACGAGGCGAGCAAGCACGCCATCGAGGCCCGGGAGCTCGACCTCATCAACGTGGTGGGGAAGAAGGAGCCGGTCCCCATTTACGAGCTGCTCGCCAAGAAGGGGGAACTGACACCCGGAAAGATGAAGGCCCTGGAGTTCTACCACCAGGGACTGCTCGTCCACCGCGAGCGCCGCTTCGACGAGGCCATGGGCATGTTCGCCCAAGGCCTCGCGCTGGACAAGACGGACGGCCCCTGCAAGGCATTGGTGAAACGATGCGAAGAATACATAATCGACCCGCCCCCGAAGAACTGGAACGGCGCCTTCGTGATGACCTCCAAATAGGGGCGGCGCGCCCGCCTTTCTCCCGCTTGGGTCCCGCAGCGCGCGCCCTCACCTTCTGGAGCGCCTCCGGCCTGCTCGCCCTCGGCCTGCTGGCGGGATGCGGCGGGAGGACCTCCGCCCCTCCCCCGCCGGCCTCCCTCTCCCCCGCCCAGAAACTCTACGAGGAGGGCCG
>JBBTDR010000221.1:0-5096 GCA_038042665.1 Nitrospinota bacterium | reverse complement strand
GCCGGATGGACGACGTGATCTTCGAGGAGTTCAAGGGCACGGGCAACATGGAGGTCCATCTCGACCGCAAGCTCACCGACAAGCGCGTCTTCCCCTCCATCGACATCAACCGCTCCGGCACCCGCAAGGAGGAGCTCCTCCTCGCCCAGCAGGAGCTCAACCGGGTCTGGGTCCTCCGCAAGGTGCTCCAGCCCCTCGGCGTGGTGGACTCCATGGAGCTGCTCCTGGAGAAGATGCAGCAGACCAAGACCAACGAGGATTTCCTGGCCTCGATGAACAACTAGCCCCAGCCCCTCCCGCCCTCCCGGCCCAGCCCGGGAGGGCGGTTTTTTCCGCCCGGGCTCATCCAGGGTCCCCGGGGAACGGGTGGGCAAGGAGACGGGTGGACAAGGAAGGTAGAGTCCGATATAACAACCGCCTCCGGGGAGGGCCGGGGCCGGCCCGGGCCCGGGAAAGAGCCGGTTTTTGGCGCCCTGGGGCGCGCTTTTGGGGGGCAGGGACCATCCGATGAAGACCGACATTCATCCCCAGCTGTTCGAGGCGCAGATCACCTGCAGCGGCTGCGGGACGAGCTTTGTCACCCTCTCGACCCGCAAGGTGATCCGGGTCGAGGTGTGCTCCAAGTGCCATCCCTTCTTCACCGGCCAGCAGGCCCGCATCGTGGACACCGAGGGACGCGTCGAGAAGTTCGTGAGGAAGTTCGAGGGCAAGGAGACCCGCGTCTCGAAGCGCAAGCGCCGGCAGGAGACCGCCGAGGCCGAGCGCACCGCCCAGGCCGAGCGCGAGGTCCAGCAGGCCGCGCAGAAGGCCGCCGACGAGAAGGCGAAGCGCGAGGAGGCCCGCCGCAAGCGGGCCGAGGAGCGGGCCGCCCGCCAGGCCGCCCGGGAGGCGGAGGCCGCTTCCGCTGAGGCGGGCGGATCCGGGGAGCAGGCGGCCGAGGCCTAAGCCGCTCTCCTCCCGGGGCTCCGGCGGGGGCCGTTCCGCCGCCTCCATCCCCCCTCGCCCCGTGCGGGGCGGAGCCTCTTGGGCATGTTCGAAAAAGTCAGCCAGATCCTCAACAAGCACAAGATCCTCGAAGAGCGCCTCTCCGATCCGGCCGTCCTCAAGGACCGCAAGAAGTTCGAGCAGACGGCGCGGGAGCACAAGGAGCTCTCCCAGATCGTCCAGGCCTACGGCGAGTGGAGCCGCGTCAAGACCGCCCTCGACGAGGCCCGGGCCCTCCTCGCCGAGGCCGACCCCGAGATGCGCGGCCTCGCCCAGGCCGAGATCGAGGAGAAGGAGCCCCTCCTCGAGACGGCCATCCTGCGCCTGCGCCAGCTCCTCCTCCCCCGGGACCCGAACGACCAGAAGAACGTCATCCTCGAGATCCGCGCCGGCACCGGCGGGAACGAGGCCGCCCTCTTCGCCGCCGACCTCTGCCGCATGTACGCCCGCTACGCCGAGCTCCAGGGCTGGAAGATCGAGGAGCTCTCCCGCAGCGGGAGCGACCTGGGCGGGCTGAAGGAAGTCTCGGTCCTCATCAAGGGCGAGGGCGTCTACAGCCGCCTCCGCTACGAGAGCGGCACCCACCGCGTCCAGCGCGTGCCCGTCACCGAGGCCCAGGGCCGCATCCACACCTCGGCCGCCACCGTCGCCGTCCTCCCCGAGGCCGAGGAGGTCGAGGTGAACATCGGGGAGAAGGACCTGCGGATCGACGTTTACCGCTCCTCGGGCCCGGGCGGCCAGCACGTGAACACCACCGACTCGGCCGTGCGCATCACCCACCTGCCCACGGGCCTGGTGGTCACCTGCCAGGACGAGAAGAGTCAGCACAAGAACAAGGCCAAGGCGATGAAGATCCTCTCGGCCCACCTGCTCGACCTCAAGATCCGCGAGCAGATGACCGAGCGCTCGGCCCAGCGCAAGAGCCTCATCGGGAGCGGGGACCGCAGCGAGCGCATCCGCACCTACAACTTCCCCCAGGACCGGGTGACCGATCACCGTATCGGGCTCACCCTCCACAACCTCCCCGCCTTCATGGCGGGCGAGATCGGCGAGATGGTCCAGCGAGTGATCGAGAGCCGCGAGGCCGAGCGCCTGGCCGAGCTCGAAGAGAGCGAGACGGAGATCGCGGCCGGATGAGCCCCTCTCCCGCCGCCGCCGCGCCCGCCCTCCGCGCCGGGGACGCCCTGGGTGAGCTGAGGCGGCGCTTCGCCGCCGCCGGGGTGGACAACCCGGCGGGGGACGCCGCGGCGCTCCTCGCCTGGCTCCTTGGCTGGGACCGCGCCCGCCTCCACGCCCACCCCGAGGCCGAGGTTCCCGGGCCGGTGCGCCCCCGCCTGGCGGAAGCGGCCTCCCGCCGGGAGCGGCGCGAGCCCCTGGCCTACATCACGGGCGAGAGGGAGTTCTGGTCTCTTCCCTTCCGGGTGGGGCCGGGCGTCCTCGTCCCCCGCCCGGAGACCGAGCTCCTGGTGGAGCGGGCGGTTTCGCTGCTCGCGGGAGCGGATGCCCCCCGGGTCCTCGACCTGGGGACGGGCGCAGGGGCGATCGCCGTGGCCCTCGCCAAGGAGCTGCCCCGGGCCCGGGTGAGGGCGGCGGACCTGAGCGCGGAGGCGCTGGGCTACGCCCGGGAGAACGCCCGCCGCAATGGGGTGGAGAGCCGGGTGGAGATCGTCCGGGCGGACCTCTTCGAGGGGCTGCCCGGCGGGGAGCGCTTCGACCTCATCGTCTCGAACCCGCCCTACGTGCCCTCCGGGAGCATCGGGGGCCTGATGCCCGAGGTCGCGGCCTACGAGCCGCGCGAGGCCCTGGACGGCGGGCCGGACGGGATGGCGATCCTGCGGAGGATCGTGCGCGGGGCCCCGGGCCGCCTGCGCCCGGGGGGATATCTCCTGCTGGAGATGGCCCCCGATCAGATCTCCCGGTGCGCCGAGGACCTCTGGCGGATGGGGGCCTTCCGGGAGCCCTGGGTGCGCCGCGACCTTGCCGGGCGCGATCGCGCCCTCGAAGCGGTGAAGGTGTAGGGGTGGATCAATTCCGCATCCGCGGGGGAGCCCCCCTCCGGGGGGAAGTGGAAGCCAGCGGCTCGAAGAACGCCACCCTCCCCATGCTCGCCGCCTCCCTTCTGGCCGAGGGCCCCTGCCAGCTGCGCGGGGTCCCCCGCCTCCAGGACATCTACACCATCCTCGAGCTTCTCGGAGAGTTCGGCATCCGCCACGCGTGGAAGGGGGAGCGCGAGCTCCTCCTCGATCCATCGGGTGCCCGCACCGGCACCGCGCCGTATGACCTTGTCCGCACCATGCGCGCCTCGGTCATGGTGCTCGGGCCCCTCGTGGCCCGCTTCGGCCACGCCCGGGTCTCCCTGCCGGGGGGATGCGCCATCGGCGCCCGGCCCATCGATCAGCACCTCAAGGGGCTCGATGCCCTGGGCGCCTCCACCCGCCTCGAGACGGGCTACATCGAGGCCCGGGCCGCGCGCCTGCGCGGGACGCGCATCTCCTTCGAACTCACCACGGTGACGGACGAAGAACCTCATGATGGCGGCCGCCCTGGCCGAGGGCGTCACGGTGCTCGAGAACGCCGCGCGGGAGCCCGAGGTCTCCTCCCTCGCCGGTCTCCTCAACCAGATGGGCGCGCGGGTGAAGGGGGCGGGGACCCCCGTCATCGAGGTGGAGGGGGTCGAGCGCCTCCAGGGCTTCGAGGTGGAGGTGCCGCCGGACCGGATCGAGACGGGCACCTTCATGCTCGCCGGGGCCATCACCCGGGGGGACGTGACGGTGCGCCGCTGCGCCCCCTTCCAGGTGGACGCCCTGACCCTGCGCCTGCGCGAGGCGGGCCTTGAGGTCACCGAGGGGGAGGACTGGGTGCGGGTGCGGTCGGAGGGGGCCATCCGCCCCGTCAACGTGCGGACGGCGCCCTATCCCGGCTTCCCCACCGACCTCCAGGCCCAGTTCATGGCCCTCATGACGGTGGCGGACGGCGCCTGCGCCATCACCGAAACCATCTTCGAGAACCGCTTCATGCACGCGGCGGAGCTGGGCCGGATGGGCGCCCGCATCGCGCTCGACGGGCGGACCGCCCACGTCGAGGGCGTCCCCTCCCTCCAGGGCGCGGTGGTGATGGCCACCGACCTGCGGGCCAGCGCCTCCCTCGTCCTCGCGGGCCTGGCGGCCCGGGGGGAGACGGTGGTGCGGCGGGTGTATCATCTGGATCGGGGATATGAGAGGTTGGAGACCCGGCTCCGCGGGCTCGGGGCCGATATCGCTAGGGTGGCGGAATGAGCGGGAAGAAAGAGAAGGCGGCGGGCGGCCTCGCCATCGCCCTTCCCAAGGGGCGCATCTTCCAGGAGGCCGTCCAGCGCCTGCTCAAGGCGGGGCTCCTCTCGAAGCCCATCTCGGACGAGAGCCGGATCCTCATCCAGGAAGACCCGGGAACGGGGCTGCGGGTGCTCATCCTGCGCAACTACGACGTGCCCACCTACGTCGAGCGCGGGGCGGCGGACCTGGGGGTGATCGGCCGGGACGTCCTGCTTGAGCAGGGGCGGGACGTCTACGAGCCCATGGACCTGGGCTTCGCCCCCTGCCGGCTCATGGTGGCCGCGCCCAAGGGGATCCGGTGGGAGGAGCTGCGCCAGCGCATGGGCCTCCGGGTGGCCACGAAGTTCCCCCGCATCGCCGAGCGCTTCTTCGCCGGCGAGGGAGTGCAGGCCCAGGTCATCCGCCTCTACGGCAACGTGGAGATCGCCCTCGCCACGGGGGTGGCGGACGTGGTGGTGGACCTCGTGGACACGGGGGGCACCCTGCGGGCGAACGGGCTCGAGCCCATCCGCGAGATCTTCCACGCCACGGCGCGGCTCATCGTGAACCGGGCGAGCCTGAAGATTCAGCACGGGCGGGTGAGCGAGTTCATGGCCCAGCTCAAGAAGGTCTGTCCTCCCGCCAAGGGCGGGGCGCCGCGCCGCGCCCGCAAGCCGTGAAGCGCATCCGCTGCGGCGCCGAGGGGGCCCAGGCCGCCATCGCGGCCCTGGCCGCCGCGGGGAGCGGCGCGCTCGCGGAGGCCGAGGCCGAGGCGCGGCCCATCGTGGCGGCCGTGCGCCGGGAGGGGGACGCCGCTCTCCT
>JBBTDR010000220.1:0-2944 GCA_038042665.1 Nitrospinota bacterium | reverse complement strand
CCCCATGCCCCCCACGATGACGACCACGAACGCATAGGGGAGGATCTCCAGGTCCAGCCCGTACTGCAGGCCCAGCCAGGGGCCGCCCAGCACCCCCCCCAGCCCCGCCAGGAAGGCTCCCAGCCCGAAGACCACCGTGAAGACGAGAGGGACGTTCACCCCCATCCCCGACGCCATCTCGACGTCGTCCACCGCGGCGCGGACGGCGGAGCCGAACTTGGTTTTGTTCTCGAAGAGCCACAGGCCCGCCGCCACGGCCGCCGCCACGGCGACCACGAAGAGGCGGTAGGAGGGGAAGGTGAAGCCCCCGACCTGGGCGGTGAAGGAGATCGACTTAGGGGCCTCCATCAGCTTCGGGTCGGGCCCCCAGATGAGGAGGATGGCGTCCTGGAGCAGGAGGACGAAGCCGAACGTGATGAGCACCTGCCCCAGGTCGTTCCCCCGCAGCCGCCGCAGGAAGAAGCTTTCGATGAAGATGCCGACCAGCGCGATCACGAGACCTCCCCCCAGTATGGCGAGGTAGAAGTTGCCGGTCACCGTGAGGATGCTCAGCCCGACGTAGGTGCCGACCAGGAAGTAGGTCCCGTGGGTGACGTTGATGACTTGCATCACGCCGAAGATCAGTGAGAGACCCATGGCGAGGAGGAACACGAGCGCCCCGTACGAGACGCCGTTGAAGATCTGGGTGAGCCAGAAATCCATGGCCGCAGCCTCGGAAAAGGGCCCCGATAGACCACCCGACCTCGCCATGTGAGGCGAGCCGAGTGGGAAGCCACCTCAACGAAAAGGCAATTATCAGGTCCGATTTGTTTCATGATGACAAAGCTATCGCGCACTGTCAATAGAGGCGATAAATAGGGGAAAACCTCTCTCGGTGAAGCAAGCCCGGATTTCCCATATAGAACCGCGAATTTTTTCACCGGCCAAGCTCCTTTTGGTTTATATTTTGAGCAGCCGCCGGAAAACCCGTAAACTTCGAGCGCGGGGGGCTCCGGATCGGCCTCCTCGGATGGTGCGGGATCTCAAGAAGCTCCGCCGAGCCGTGGACCTCCTCATCGTGAACCACCACTGGGGGACGAGCATAGTGCACGAGTTTCAGCGCGAGATCGCGCAGTTGCTCGGCTGGCTGAGCGAGCCCTTCGGCACGCGCACGAAGGCCGGGAAGGAGCGGATTGCCGTTCCCCTCCGGCTGGGCGCTGGGCGAGCGGCGCGGCCGCTTTCCTGAGGAGGCCGCCCCATGGATGAGCCCACGAACCTCTACTGGCCGCACTTCAGCGAGGAGGAGTACGCGCGGCGCGACGCCAAGATCCGCTCCGCGATGCGTGAGGAGGAGCTCGACGCTCTCATCGTCTACGGGGTGGGCGGCCTCATCGGGACCGACCCCTACCAGGCGAACGTGGTCTACATCGCCCGCTACGCCGCCTTCACCCAGACCTACGTCGTCTTCCCCATCGAGGGGGAGCCCACGCTCTTCATCCCCTGGGACTACCAGGTCGCAAACGCCAAGAAGATCACCCGCCTCAAGGACGTCCGCCCCGGCTCGCTCGCCCAGATCACGGACCGGGTAGCCGACCGGCTCGATGAGCTGGGCCTGGCCTCGGGGCGCATCGGAGTGGTGGGGGCGAGCCTCATTCACAACATCTCCCTTCCCCGGGAGCACTTCGAGATCCTGGAGCGGCGCCTGCCGGGGGCGGAGCTTCCGGTCGTGACGAGGTGGTTCGAGCGAATCTACATGGTGAAGAGCGAGGAGGAGATTGCCTTCATCCGGCGGGGGGCCGGGATGACGGATGCGGTCCACGAGGTTCTCTTCCAGGCGACGCGGCCCGGCAAGCGCCCGAGCGAGCTCTTCGACGTCGTCCTCTCGACGGCACACGCCATGGGAGGCCGGATCCCCTTCGGCCACATCGGGGCGACGCCCATGGCGGACCCCGAGATGGTCTACCCCGACCCCTACGCCATGACGCGCCCCATGCGAAAGGGGGATGTCGTCCTGACCGAGCTCGCCGTGGGCTACGGCGGCTACTTTGGGAAGGTTTGGGCGACCTATTTCATCGGGCCTCCCACGCCGCGCTACGAGCGGCTCTTCGAGGCCGCGGTCAGGACCCGAAGGGAGGTCTACGCCGCGGTCAAGCCCGGCCGCACGGTGCGGGAGATCAAGCCCGCCCTCACGCGGGCCATCCGGGAGGCCGGTTTTCACAACAAGACGCTGCTCTTTGGCTGGGGGAACTACAACGTGGGGATCGGCGTCCGCGTAGTGGGCGACGAGGTCACCCAGGAAGACTTTCGGTTCGAGGCGGGCCAGTGCATGAGCGTGGCGAGCTGGCCGATCGCCGAGCCCGACCGCTGCGGCATCTGGCTGGGCGACTGCGCCATCGTCACGCAGGGCGGCCTTGAGAACCTCCAGCGCTATCCCCTCGAGGAGATCCGCGTCGTGCCGGCCTGAGAGCGCATCCTGTCCAAAAACTCATCTGTGGCCCAAGTCCCTTTCTGAAAGGGGTCGTGGTTTGAACATGTCGGCCCACACTCCACGGGAAAAGGGAGAATCCGCCCGCATGAACCGAGCGTTCCGATCGTTGGAATTACTCATATCGCCGTGACCGGCTGGCTCAATCGGGACCGCTTCGTGTCCAACAATCCAAGGGCGCTACAGGTCCTCTTACCGTGCGGCGGCATAAGGTTCAGCCGAGTTTTTGGACCGGACGGGGTCTTGACGCCACCCCGTACGATAGCTCCCCCTCGCCGTGAGGGTTCCTCAAAGCGCCCCGTAGGCGACATCCACCTCCTTGAGAAAGGCGGGAACGGCGTTGCCTTCGAGGATGTTCCCGATTTTGGCGCGGAAGTTCTTGTAATGCGGCTCCTCGCGATGGGCGTCCAGCGCGGCCTGGTCGCGCCAGCATTCGATAAGGTACCGCGTCCCACCTCCGCCGGCGGGAGCAAAGAGATC
>JBBTDR010000219.1:0-2105 GCA_038042665.1 Nitrospinota bacterium | reverse complement strand
CCGGGGCCGCGGGGGCTCCGCGCCCGCTCACCGGGAAACCCCCTGGGCGGCCACTTCCACCCGCGCCCCGTTCTGGGCGATGGATCGATCGATCGCTTCGAGGGTCGCCGCCACCTCGACCACGTGGCGCTCCACCCAAGCGGGCTGCATGTTCTCCGACGCCAGCTTGAGGAAGGCCGATATCTCCCGCTGGAGGGGTTCCTCCCCGGGCCCGAGCGGCACCGTCCGGACCCCCTCGTCGAAGAGCCGGAGGCCCGCGTTCCCGTGGGGATCCCTCCCCGCATGGGGAGCGAAGCCGGCGCGGAAGTGCCTCACCGGATCCCCGTCCGTCCCCGCGTGCTGGAGCATCGCCTGGCTTCCCACCAGCAGGAGAGAGCGGATCTTCTCCGGCGCGTGCCAGCTCGTGTAGCAGTTGATCAGGAAGCCGCCCGGGTACTCCAAGAGGGCGAAGGAGACGTCCTCCACCCCCTCCCGCAGGTAGGCCCGCCCCCGGGCCGAGACGTTGAGGGGCGGCCCCCCGAGGAGGCGGTTGAAGATGTAGACGTCGTGGATGAGATAGTCCCAGACGACGTTGACGTCTTCCCGCGCGCGGGGGCCCAGGCTCGCCCGGAGGCTCACGGCGTAGCGCAGCGCGCCCAGCTCCCCGGATTGAAGGACCTCCCGGAGATGATCGAACAGCCGGGTGTGGAGGAACACGTGGCCCGGGTAGGCGACCCGGGAATTCGCCCTCGCGCATTCGAAGAGGAGGGCCGCCTCCCTCGCGTTCACCGTGAACGGCTTCTCGACGAAGACGCTCTTGCCCGCCTCGAGCGCCCGGCTGGCGGTCTCGAAGTGCATCCCGCTCGGGACGCAGACGAAGACCGCCCCGACCGCCGGGTCCCCGAGGGCGGGCTCAAGGCCGGCCTCGGCGCGGACCCCGGGGAACGCCCGCTCCGCGGCCTCCCGCCTCTCCAGGACGGGCTCCGCCACCCGGATGTCCCCCGGGGGCAGCAGACGGCAGAGCGCCCGGACGACGTTCACCGCCCAGTACCCGAAGCCAAAGACGGCGACTTTCACACACGGACCCCCGCCCGGCCCCGCCGGCGACGGAAGCGGGCCGGATTCGGCTCCTCCGCGGTGCGGGGCCGGACCTTCCCCGCTTCCCCTCTCAGCGGGCCTTCCTCGCCCAATCCGCCGCGAGATGCCGGAAATCCCTCACGGCGTCCGCAACCCCGGGCTCCTTCCGGAGCATCGGATACGCCAGCCCGGCGCCCGCGAGCACGAAGAAGGCGATGCTCCACCAGCCGTTCAGGAGGACCCTCGAGAGATACGCGGCCCCGGCCATGGGCAGCAGGGTCAGCGCTCCGGCGCATAGCTCGCGGTAGAGCCGGCCGGGCGGCAGCTTCAGGAAAAAAGACCCCAGGGCCGGGAAAGCGACCAGGCCGCAGAGGAGATCCCCGATCAGCCCCGCCGCGGCCACCCCGGCGGCCCCGTGGGTGCTTCCCAGCCAGGCGGCGAGGACGAGCGTGACCGCGGCGTTTCCCAGGAACCAGCCCGTGAGCGCCCGGTGGTGGTTCGTCGCGATGAGGGCCCACGCCGAAGTGGACCACCCCGCCGCCAGCACGCCTTGGACCAGAAGGATGAGGAGAAGAACAGGCTCCAGCGGGAGCTTCCCCCCCGTCCAGAGGGGGTAGGCGAGGGGGGCGGAAAGCCACAGGAGCAAGGCCACGGAGCCGGCCGCCACCATGAGCAGCTTCACGGAGGCGAAGGTGGCCCGCTGAAGGTCGGCATGGCGCTGCTGGGCCCAGAGGAAGCTCAGTTCGGGAATGACGGGCCCTTGCACCAGGACGTACGTGTACCCCGAAATGCTGGCCAGCGTCCGGTGGGTGGCGAAGGCCGCGACCGCGGCGGGAGGAGCGATGAAGGCGAGAACGAGAACCACGCCCTGAATCTTGGCGACCTCCGCCAGCGCGATGACCCAGAAATGCAGGGAGCCGCCGAGGTGGGCCCACCCCTGGCGGGCCGGCGCGAGGCCGATCCGGAGACCCTTGCAGCCCGGGATGCACCGGCGCGTGTCCCACACGACGGCGGACGTGGAGGCGATTCCGAATCCGAGCGTCGCCGCG
>JBBTDR010000218.1:0-7955 GCA_038042665.1 Nitrospinota bacterium | reverse complement strand
CCAGCTCGCGTGCGGCGGGGAGCTGGGCGTCGGTGATGGTCATCACCCGCGCCTGCACCGGAGCGAGCCAGGTGGGGAACGCCCCGGCGTAGTGCTCCACGAGCCCCCCGACGAAGCGCTCCATCGAGCCCAGCACGGTGCGGTGGATCATGACGACCGGGTGGCGCGCGCTGTCCGGCCCGATGTAGCTCAGATCGAAGCGCTTGGGCAGGTTGAAGTCGAACTGGATGGTGGGGCCCTGCCAGCCGCGCCCGAGGGCGTCGAGCATCTTGATGTCGATCTTGGGCCCGTAGAAGGCGGCCTCGCCCACCATGCGCTTGAAGGGGACTCCGCGCGCCTCCAGGGCCTGGCGCAGGGCGGCCTCGGCCCGCTCCCAGTCCCCGATGTCGCCCGCGTATTTCGCGAAGTCGTTGGGGTCGTGCACCGAGAGCTCGACCGCGAAGTCCTCGTAGCCGAAGGTCTTGAGCATGAAGCGGGCGAGGTCGATGACCCCGAGCACCTCCTCGCCCGCCTGGGCGGGGGTGCAGAAGATATGGGCGTCGTCCTGGGTGAAGCCCCGCACCCGCAGCATGCCGTGGAGCGCCCCGCTCCGCTCGTAGCGGTAGACGGTGCCGAGCTCGGCGAAGCGCACGGGGAGGTCGCGGTAGCTGTGGATCTGCTGCTGGTAGATCAGGATGTGGCCGGGGCAGTTCATGGGCTTGAGGACGTACTCGTCCTCGTCGATCTTGAGGACGTACATGTTCTCGCGGTAGTAGTCGTAGTGCCCCGAGATCCGGAAGAGGACGTCCCGCGCGATGTGGGGGATGGAGACGAGCTGGTAGCCCCGGCGGACGTGCTCGTCCTCCCAGAAGCGCTCGATGGCCTTCTTGACGATGGTGCCCTTGGGCCGCCAGTAGATGAGGCCGCCGCCCGCCTGGTCGTCCACCAGGAAGATGCCCAGCTGCCTGCCCAGCACGCGGTGGTCGCGCGCCTTGGCCTCCTCGAGCCGCTTGAGGTAGGCCTCCAGCGCCTCGCGCTTGGGGAAGGCGGTGCCGTAGATGCGCTGGAGCATCTTGTTCTTCTCGTCGCCCCGCCAGTAGGCCCCCGCCACGCTCAAGAGCTTGAAGTGGCGCAGCAGGCCCGTCGCGGGCACGTGGGGGCCCCGGCAGAGGTCCACGAACTCCCCCTGGGTGTAGGTCGAGAGCGCCTCCCCCGGGGGCAGCTCGCGGATCATCTCGACCTTGTAGCTCTCGCCGCGCCCCCCGAAGAGGGCGAGGGCCTCCTCGCGGCCCACCTCGGCCCGCTGGATGGGGAGGTCCTTCTGGGCGAGCTCCGCCATGCGCTCCTCGATCCGGGCGAGGTCGCCGGTGGTGAAGGGCCGCTCGCAGTCGATGTCGTAGTAGAAGCCGTTCTCGATCGGGGGGCCGATGGTGAGCTTGGCGCCCGGGAAGAGCTGGAGCACGGCCTGCGCCATGAGGTGGGCGGTGCTGTGGCGGAGGATCCCCAGCCCCTCCCCGGAGTCGGCGGTGACGTACTCGACCTCGGCGCCGGAGGGGAGGGAGCGATTGAGGTCCACCACCTGGCCGTTCACTCGGACGGCCAGGGCATCTTTGGGCGGTTGGGTCTGCGGGGATCGGACAGCCATAACGGGCGAGATGCCGCCTCACGCTCCTTTGCGAAGGGTTAGCGGGCCGCGCGGCGCGCCGCGCTGGGCCGCCGGGCCCGGCGCCATCAGACTGGTAGGCGCGGGCGGTTTCGAACCGCCGACCTCTTGCGTGTCAAGCAAGCGCTCTCCCCCTGAGCTACGCGCCTATGACGGAGGGATGATAGGAAAGCCCATCGGGGCTTGTCAAACCTGCATTCCCGGGCCGCGGGCGCGGGGCTCACCGCGGGGGCTGGTCCGGGCGGCGGACCCCTCCCTTGCGCCGCGCCGGAGCCGCCGCCTTGGGGCGGGAGGCCTCCCGCCCCGGCGCCAGCCGCCGCGCCCCGGCGGGAGCTTTCGCCTTGGGGGCCTCCGGCGCCCTCCGCTGGCGCGCGAGGGGGAGGAGGCAGGCGCGGACCACCTCGTCCATGCTCTCGACGAAGGCGATCTCCAGCCCCAGCGGGGAGTCGGCCTCGATCTCGCGCACGTCCTTCTCGTTCTCCCGGGGGAGGAGCACCCGGGGGATGCCCCCCCGCCGGGCGGCGAGGAGCTTCTCCTTCACGGCGCCCACCGCCAGCACCCGGCCCCTGAGCGTCACCTCGCCGCTCATGGCCGCGTCGTGGCGCACCTTGCGGCCCGTCAGGGCGCTCGCCATGGCGAGCGCCATGGTGATGCCCGCCGAGGGGCCGTCCTTGGGCACCGCGCCCTCGGGCAGGTGGATGTGGAGGTCGCGCTTCTCGTGAAAATCGGGGGGGATGCCCAGCTCGCGGGTCCGGGCCCGGAGCCAGGAGAGGGCCGCCTGGGCGCTCTCCTTCATCACCTCCCCCAGCTTGCCGGTGAGGATGAGCTGGCCCTTGCCGTCCAGCACGCTCACCTCGACGGGCAGGAGGGCCCCGCCGGAGGGGGTCCAGGCGAGCCCGGTCGCCACCCCCACCCCGGCCCGGGTCTCGGGCCGATCGGGGAAGTAGCGCGGGGCGCCGAGGTACTCCTCCAGGCCCGCCGGCCCGAGGCGGACGTCCGCCCGCGCCCGCTTCCGGGCCCGCTCTCCCCCGGCCTTGCGGGGGGCCTTCCTGCGCTCCTCCACCCGCCGGCGCGCCACCTTGCGGCACAGGGTGCCGATCTCGCGCTCGAGGCTGCGCACCCCGGCCTCGCGGGTGTATTCGCGGATGAGCCGGGAGACCGCCCCGGAGGCGAACTCGAGCTGGCCCGCCTTGAGGCCATTCTCGGCCAGCTGGCGGGGGATGAGGAAGCGCCGGGCGATCTCGAGCTTCTCCTCGTAGGTGTAGCCGGGGAGGTGGATGACCTCCATGCGGTCGAGGAGGGGCGAGGGGATCGGGTCGGTGGTGTTGGCCGTGGTGATGAAAAGGACCCGGCTGAGGTCGTAGTCCACCTCCAGGTAGTGGTCGCTGAAGTTCTTGTTCTGCTCGGGGTCGAGGGCCTCGAGGAGGGCCGAGGAGGGGTCGCCCCGGAAGTCGGCGTTCATCTTGTCCACCTCGTCGAGCATGAAGACGGGGTTCACCGTCCCCGCCCGCTTCATGGATTGGATGACGCGCCCGGGGAGGCTGCCGATGTAGGTGCGTCGGTGGCCGCGGATCTCGGCCTCGTCGCGCACCCCGCCCAGGGAGACGCGCACGAACTTGCGCCCCAGGGCGTTGGCGATGCTCTTGCCGAGCGAGGTCTTGCCCACCCCGGGCGGCCCCACGAAGCAGAGGATGGGCCCGCGCATGGCCTGGTTGAGGATCTTCACGGCCATGTGCTCGAGGATGCGCTCCTTGACCTTCTTGAGGCCGTAGTGGTCCTGGTCGAGGACGGCGCGGGCGGCGGCGAGGTCGTTGCGGTCGCGGGTCTCCCGGGCCCAGGGCACGTCCAGGAGCCACTCAACGTAGGCGCGCACCACCGAGGCTTCGGCGGAGAGCGGGGTCATCATCTCGAGCCGCTTGATCTCCTTCTCCACCTTCTCGGCCACCTCGGCGGGGAGCTTGACCTCCTTGGCCTTCCTCCGCAGCTCCTCGCCCTCGGCGAAGAGGCCCTCGCTCTGGCCCAGCTCGCGCTGGATGGCCTTGAGCTGCTCGGTGAGGAAGAACTCCTTCTGGCTGCGGTCCATCTGGCGGCGCACCCGGCTGCGCAGCCGCCGCTCCACCTTGAGGAGCTCGATCTCGCTCTCGAGGAGGGCCGCCAGGGCGCCCAGCCGGGCGGCGGGGTCGGCCTCCTCGAGGAGGCGCTGCTTGTCCGCCAGCTTGAAGGGGACGTTGGCGGCGACCCCGTCGGCGATGGCGGCGGGCTCCTCCAGGGCCTCGACCGAGGCGTAGGCCTCGTGGGGGACGCGGTGGTTCACCCGGAGGTAGTCCTCGAAGCGGGCCAGCAGCGCCCGGCAGCGGGCGCCTAGGTCCACGGGGTCGCCGGCGGGCTCACGCACGATCGTGGCGGTGGCCCAGAGGGCGTCGCCCTCGGCCCGGAAGCCCTCCAGGCGGCAGCGCGCCGCGCCCTCGAGGAGGACCTTCACGGTGCCGTCGCTCAGGCGCGTGTACTGGAGGATGTCGGCCACGGTGCCGGTGCGGTGGAGGCCGCGGGGGGGCTCGGGCTCCTCCTCGCGCAGGTCGGTCTGGAGGGCCACGATCATCCGGCGCGCGTCCTGGGGGAGGGACTCCACCGTGGCGAGCGCCCGCCCCCGGGAGACGAAGACGGGCGAGATCATGCGGGGGAAGAGCACCATGTCCCGCAGCGGGATGCAGGGCAGACGGAGGGACTCGGGCTTCACGGGCACCTCGGGGTCAGGCGGAGGATCGGCGGCCGGAGGGGAGCCAACGCGTCAGCTGGCCTTCTCGTAGACGAGAAGGGGTTTCTCCTTGCGCAGGACGACTTGCTCGTTGATCACCACTTCCTTGACGCTGGCCATGGAGGGGAGGTCGAAGAGGGTATCGAGCATGAGGTCCTCGATGATGGCGCGCAGGCCCCGGGCCCCGGTGTTGTGCTCGAGGGCCTGGCGGGCGATGGCGCGCAGGGCCTCGTCGGTGAAGCGCAGGGTCACGTCCTCGAACTTGACGAGCTTGTGGAACTGCTTGACGAGGGCGTTCCTGGGCTCGGTGAGGATGCGCATGAGGGCGCTCTCGTCGAGGTCGCCGAGGGTGGCCACCACCGGGAGGCGCCCCACGAACTCGGGGATGAGGCCGTACTTGATGAGGTCCTCGGGGCGGACCATGGAGAGGGTCTCGCTGATGGAGGCGTCCTTCTCGGACTTGATGGTGGCCTCGAAGCCCATGCTGCGGCGGCCCACCCGGCGGCGGATGAGGCCGTCGAGCCCCACGAACGCCCCGCCGCAGACGAAGAGGATGTTCGTGGTGTCCACCCGGATGAACTCCTGGTGGGGGTGCTTGCGCCCGCCCTGGGGCGGGACGTTCGCGACCGTGCCCTCGACGATCTTGAGCAGGGCCTGCTGCACCCCCTCGCCCGAGACGTCGCGGGTGATGGAGGGGTTCTCGCTCTTGCGGCTGATCTTGTCGATCTCGTCGATGTAGATGATGCCGCGCTCGGCCTTGCCCACGTCGTAGTCGGCGTTCTGGAGGAGCTTGAGGATGATGTTCTCCACGTCCTCGCCCACGTAGCCCGCCTCGGTGAGGGTGGTGGCGTCCACCATGGCGAAGGGCACGTCGAGCAGCCGGGCCAGGGTCTGGGCCAGGAGGGTCTTGCCCGAGCCGGTGGGCCCGATGAGGAGGATGTTGCTCTTCTGGAGCTCCACGTCGTGGAGGTCCGCCCGGGCGTCGATGCGCTTGTAGTGGTTGTAGACGGCGACGGAGAGGATCTTCTTGGCGCGCTCCTGGCCGATCACGTGCTCGTCGAGGATGGCCTTGACCTCGGAGGGCTTGAGGAGGGCCTTCCGCTCGCGCTTGCGCTCCTCCTGCCACTCCTCGACCATGATCTCGTTGCAGAGGTCGACGCACTCGTCGCAGATGTAGACGTGGGGGCCGGCGATGAGCTTCTTCACCTCGTCCTGGCCCTTCCCGCAGAACGAGCAGCGCAGGGCGTCGCCTTTGTCCGAAGCGCGTTTCGGCATTCCTTCCCTCCTTCGCCGCGCCCGGGGCGGCGCCCCAGGCGCTCGCGGCCGGACGGCCTCCCGCCCCCGCTAGGAGCCGCTCGCCTTCCTGTCCCCTTCCCCTCCCTTGCGGCCGCCGCCGTTCGGGGAGGGGGCTTGGCGAGAGACGATGACGTCGTCCACCAGGCCGTATTCCTTGGCCCTGGCGGACGTCATGAAGTTGTCCCGCTCGGTGTCGCGCTGGATGACGTCAATCCCCTGGCCGGTGTGCTTGGACAGGATGCGGTTGAGCTCCTCGCGCATGCGCAGGATCTCGCGCGCCTGGATGTCGATGTCGGTCGCCTGCCCCTGCACCCCGCCGAGCGGCTGGTGGATGAGGATGCGCGAGTTGGGGAGCGCGTAGCGCTTGCCCTTGGCCCCCGCCGCGAGGAGGAGGGCCCCCATGCTCGCCGCCTGGCCGATGCAGATGGTGGAGACGTCGGGCTTGATGTACTGCATGGTGTCGTAGACGGCCAGGCCGGCCGTGACGTGCCCGCCGGGGCTGTTGATGTACATGAAGATGTCGCGGTCGGGCTCCTCGGCCTCGAGGAAGAGGAGCTGGGCGGTCACCAGGTTGGCGACGTAGTCGTCAATCGGGGTGCCAAGGAAGATGATCCGGTCCTTGAGCAGGCGGCTGTAGATGTCGTAGGCGCGTTCGCCCCGGTTCGTCTGCTCCACCACCATGGGGATGAGTGCCACGTCGCTCCCTCTCTCTCTTTCCCGCCCGCCTCCCGCCGCCTGGCTCAGGCGGTGGCCGCGGGCTCCTCGACCTTCACCTCGACCTTGGCCTGGGCGTAGAGCCACTCGACGGCCTTATTATAGTTGATGTTGGAGACGAGCGAATCCAGCCCCCCCGTCACGGCCATGCGCCGCCGGAGCTTCTCGGGGTCCATCCCGTGGCGGGCGGCGAGGCGCCGGACCTGGAGGTCCAGGTCCTCGGCCTCGGCGTGGATCCCCTCCCGCTCCCGGATGCGCTCGACCAGGATGAGCTCGCGCACCCGGGCCTCGGCCTCGGGCCTGAGCCGCTCGCGGATCTCGTCCGCCTGGGAGGCCGAGAGCCGGGCGCCCGGGGTCTCCTGGGCGAGGCGCCGCTCGACCTCGCGCACCCGCTCGTCGATCTCGGACTTGAGCAGGGTGGGCGGGATCTCGAAGGGGTGGGCCTCGACGAGCTGGCGCAGGAGCTCCCCCATCCCCTGGGCGCGGACCGAGGCGTCCTCCATGCCTTCCATCTCGCGGCGGATCTGGGCCTCCAGCTCCGCCACGGTGTTGAAGCCCCGGCCCAGGGAGCGCACGAAGTCCTCGTTGAGCTCGGGCAGGTGGGGCTCCTTCACCCCCTTGAGCTGGACCTTGAAGCGCAGGGTCTTGCCCGCCAGGGCGGGGGCGGCGGACTCGGGGAGCCGGATGTCCACCTCCCGCTCCCCGCCGGCCGTCATGCCGGCCAGGGCCTCCTCGAGGGCACGCTCGTTCTCGCCCTCGCCGAGGAGCATGGCCTGGTTCTCCCCCTTGGTGCCGGGGACGGGCTCGCCCTCCTCGAAAGCCTCGATGTCGAACTGGACGTAGTCGCCCGCTTGGGCCGGGCGGTCCACTTCGTGGAAGTGGGCGGCCCGCTGGCGGAGGAGCTTGAACTGCCCCTCCACCGCCTCGCCGGTGACGGGCCGCCGCTTCACCGTGGCGGCGAGGCCCTTGTACTCCCCCAGCTCGAAGGACGGGATGACCTCCACCGTCGCCTTGTACTGGAGCTCGGGGGCGTCCTTTTCCATCGAGATGTCGGTGACGTTGGGCTCGCCCACGGGCCGCATGCCCCGCTCGGCGAGGAGCTGGCGGTAGGAGGCGCCGATCACGCGGTTGATCACCTCGGCCTGGACCTCCTCGCCGTAGTAGCGCTCGAGGATCTGCCGGGGGACCTTGCCCTTGCGGAAGCCCTTGATGCGCACCCGGCCGGAGAGGCGGGCGAAGGCCCGGTCCATCTCCCGCGCGACCTCCTCGCGGGGGACGGCCACCTCCAGGCGCTTGGTGCACGCGTCGATGTCGCTCACCGTGGACGGCATCTCTGGCCCATCTCCCTCAAGGTTTCCTCCAGACCCTCCGGGTCTGGGCCCGGCCGCGGGGTTTCATGGTGCGAAGGGGGGGACTCGAACCCCCACGCCCGAAGGCACAGGATCCTAAGTCCTGCGCGTCTGCCAGTTCCGCCACCCTCGCACGGTCATGGCTCGCGCGCGGCCCAGCCGGCCCCCCGCGGGGCGCCGCCCCGGGCCCAGGGGGGGC
>JBBTDR010000217.1:0-8601 GCA_038042665.1 Nitrospinota bacterium | reverse complement strand
GACGACGACCGCGTCGTAGCGGCCCGCCTCCTCCATCTCGGGCCCCACCTGCCTCATGGTGTTCCGCACGAAGATGAAGGCGAAGGCGATGTAGCGGGTGATGTAGGCCAGGATGAACATCAGCATGGTGCCGAAGACGGGGAACCACTCGAGGCGCAGGTAGCCCACGTAGAGGCCCACCGCGAGGGCCACCGAGGGGAAGGCGAAGGTCAGCATGATGAGGCCGGCCAGGGCGCCCCGCCCCGCGGCGCCCGAGCGCTCGACGATGTAGGCCGAGACCACCGCCAGGAGGAGGATGAGGGTGGCCGCCGCCGCCGCGAGCCACATGCTGTTGTAGACGGCGCAGACGGCCTCGGTCACGGTGTAGCCGCCGGGGAGGTCGCAGTTGGCGAGCGCCGGGTCGAAGAGCTGCTGGTAGTGGGTCCAGGAGAACCCCCCGGCGGCGGGGGGAAGGAAGCCCGTGAAGAGGGACTGCCCCCAGGTCCGCGTCACCGAGGTGGTGAGGAGGGCGTAGGTGGGCGCTCCCACCGAGACCGCCACCATCAGGAGGGAGAAGGCGGCGAGCGCGTAGCGCCAGCGGCCGATCTCCATCGGGGCCGGGGCGGTGGTCTTCCCCCCCACGGTCACATACTGGCGCTGGGCCAGGATGCGCCGCTGGAGCCAGAGCGCCCCCGCCGTGATGAGGATGAGGGGGGAGGCCAGCGCCGTCGCCATCGCGAAGTTGGGCGGCGGCTCGAAGAGGTTGTAGATGCGCGTCGTCAGCACGTGGAAGCGGGCGGGGACCCCGATGACCTGGGGGGCCCCGAAGACGGCCAGCGTCTCCAGGAAGACCATGATGGCGCCCGAGACGACGGCGGGGGCCACCATGGGCAGGGTGATCCGCAGGGCGGTCACCAGCTTGCCCGCCCCCACCATGCGCCCCGCCTCCTCGTAGGAGGGGTCCATGTTGTCGAGGGCGGCGCTCACCGAGTAGAAGACGAAGGGGTAGAAGTGCAGGATGAGGATGAAGGCGAGCCCCCAGAAGGAGAAGATGGTGAAGGGGCCGCTCTGGAGGGGCTGCGCCAGGAAGGGGTTGATCAGCCAGCGGATGAGGCGGTTGATGTCCCCCTGGTTCTCCCCCAGGAGGAAGATCCAGCCCACCGCCCCGATGAAGTTCGGGATGATGAAGGCGACCCCGGTGAGGGCGCGCACGGGCTCGCGGAAGGGCATCCGGGTGCGCGAGACGCCGAAGGCGATGGGCACCCCGATCAGGACGGAGAAGAAGGTCACGAGGAGGCCGAGCCCTATCGAGCGGTAGAAGGCCGCGCGGAAGCTCTCCTCGGTGAGGATCCGCGCGTAGTTCGCGAGGGTCCAGCCCCCCGTCGCGGGGTCCTTGACGCTCATGTGGAAGAGGGTCAGGAAGGGATAGACGATCAGCGCGGCGAGAAAGAGGGCCGTCAGGGCCATCGAGGCGAACTTGACGGGCTCGCTCCGCCACCTGGCCCAGCGGCCCCGCAACCAGCCCTTCGGGGAGACGGCGGCTTCCATTCACCCTCCCGCGCGGGGCGCTGCCCGACGGCGGCTACTTCAGTCCGTACACCTCGTCGAACTTCTTGAGGAAAGGATCGTGCTCCCGCGTGGCCTTCTCGAGGTCCGGCCACCAGAGGTCCTTGTAGGTGTGGAGCGGCTGGGCCCCCGGCGGCGGGGGCACATCCTTGCGCCCGCTGAAGAAATGGGCGCTCCCGACGACCTCGGTCTGGCCCTCCTTCGAGGCCAGCCAGTTCAGGAGGAGTTTGGCGGCGTTGGGATGGGCCTGGGCGTCCTTGAAGGCGGTCATCGTGAAGTTAATCATCACGGCCCCCTCGCAGGGCCAGAAGGTGAGGACGCCCTTCGTGGGATCGTTGGCGAGCTCGATGGAACGGTAGCCCGTCAGGGCGAAGGTCACCGGGCGCTCGCCCTTGATCACGAGGCTCTGGGTCACCCCCGCCGTCGCTCCCAGGAGGGTGTTCTGCTTGCGCAGGGTCTCGTGGAACCCCCAGCCGTAGAGCTCCACCATCCGCATGGAGGCGAAGAGGGAGGTGCCTCCCGCGTTGGCGTGGGTCATGGCCTGCTTGCCGTTGAACTTGGGGTTCATGAAATCCTTGTAGCACTTGAGGTCCTCGGGCTTCATCCCGATCTCTTCGAGGTACTTTTTGTTCACGAGCGGGAGCATGGGGGTAACGCCCATGGCCGCGAAGGCGTGGTCCTTGTCCAGGTACTGCGGCTCATAGGCGGCGTATTCCGGGCTCCGGTAGGAGAGGAGCTTCCCCGCCTTCTTCCACTTGACCAGGATCACGGGATCGGTGACGTGCACCACCTCGTGCGTCAGCTTGCCCGCCAGGAACTCCGCCTCGACGGCCTTGACGAGCCTGCCCGTGGGGACGCGGGCGTACTTGAGCTTGACGTCGGGGTACCGCTTTCCCCAGGCCCGCAGGACGCCGACCATCGAGGTGCGCTCGGTCGGGCCCTGGAAGGAGATCTCCCCCTCCTTCTTGGCCTCGCGGTAGAGCTTCTCCTCCTCGGGGGACATGGCCGCCCCCGCCGGGGCCGCCCCCGCGAGCAGCAACGCGAGCAGGGCGGCAAGGCTGAATGATCTCATCTCCGTTCTCCTCCCCTGATGTGGGCCGGCGCAGCGAAAATGGAAGCGGGGCCTCTCACGCCCGGCCGGCGGCCACGCCCGCCTCGCCCAGGCGGCCCGCCGTCTCCCGGAAGTCCCCGATCTCCTCCAGCCGCCCGGCCGTCCGGATCAGCGCCTCCTGGGCCTCCGGGTCCAGGAGCGGCGGCGCCAGCCGGCGGAACTTCGAGGCGATCTCCCCAAGGTCATCGGATTCCGCGGCGAGCCCTTGGGGCCGGGCACCTCGCCCCGGAGCGTGGCCTCCCCGCCCCCCCCCGCCGACCGCGCGTGGGCGGCGAGGATGCGCCCGGAGGGCGTGCCCGACCCATAGAGGCCGCAGCCCACGGTGTCGAGGAAGCACATGCGGAGCGTTCCGCGCAGGCGCTCCGGAAGGTCCTCATAGGCAAGCGCGCTGACGAACGCCGCCAGCTCGCGCGTCGGATGGCTCACGGCGGCCGTTTCTCCCCTTGGGCATCGGCGTGACGGGAGCATTCTGACGCAAATAAAAGGAGAAGGAAAGGGGGGATTGCTCAGCCCCCGGGGCCTCACTCGCGCGGCAGGTAGTGGGCCTCGATCTGATGGTAGGCGTCGTAGCCGATGAGCCGGTAGAGCTCCTCCCGGGTCAGCATCCGCTCCATGAAGGCGGCCTGGGTCCCCTTCTCCCGGATCTCATCCAAGAGCTCGGCGGCCGCCCGGAGCATGACCCGCAGGGCGCTCGCCGGGAAGATGACGAAGCGGTAGCCCATCTGCTCGAACTCCCGGGCCGGGATGAGGGGGGTTTTGCCAAACTCGGTCATGTTGGCGAGCAGGGGGCCGGGGCAGCGGCGGGCGTACTGGGCGAACTCCTCGGGGGTCTCGAGCGCCTCGATGAAGACGAGGTCCGCCCCGGCCTCGAGGGCCTCGTTGCCCCGGGCGAGGGCCTCCTCGAAGCCGTGGGTGGCCCGGGCGTCGGTGCGGGCCATGATGGCGAGGGCGGGGTCGGGGCGGTGGTCGGCGGCGGCGCGGATCTTGCCCGCGAACTCGGCCCGGCTCACCACCTGCTTGCCCGCGAGGTGGCCGCAGCGCTTGGGGGAGAGCTGGTCCTCAATTTGGACGCAGGCCGCTCCGGCCCGATCGAGGTCGCGCACGGTGCGCACCACGTTGACGGCGTTGCCGTAGCCCGTGTCGGCGTCCACGATGAGGGGGATGGAGACGGCGTCCGCCAGGTAGCGGGCGTTCATCACCGTCTCGGAGGCGGTGACGAGGCCGTTGTCGGGCAGGCCCGTGAGGGCGGTTGCCGTCCCCGCCCCGCTCATGTAGACGGCCTCGAAGCCCTTGGCCTCGATGAGGCGGGCGGTGAGGGCGTCGTGGGCGCCGGGCACGAGGGTGATCCCGGGGCGGCCGAGCAGGGTCCGGAATTTCTCGCGGCGCGGGTCGGGCATGGGCGCTTCCTCCCGGGTCCGGGCATCTTACCCGCCCCGGGGGAAATCCGCCAAGAGGAGGGGCGAAAACCCTTCAAATGGGCCGGAACCTTTTCCCCCGCCGTGGTGTTCTCTCTGCTAGAATCCTTCGTCTGACGTCTTGGCTTCTTCATCCCCGCCGGCCGCGGGCCATCCCCCGGGCGATGGACAGCGCCGGAAGGGGGGAGGTTGGACTCACTTTTCGAGAGGAGATGGGGACCGATGAAGAATCTGCGCGCCGGAACAACCCTCGCCGCCCTGCTCGCCGCCGGGCTGCTCGGGGGCTGCACCCAGAACTTCTGGGAGGCGACCCCCCTCGGCGAGGTCCTTCAGTACGAGCACCCCCGGGTGACCTCCCGCAAGGAGTTTATGCGGACCCAGAACGCGGCCAACGTCCGGGCGATCACCGCGGCCATCCGGGATAACAAGCTCCCCGACGCGGCCAGAGCCGCCGACGCCATCGCCAAGGCGGCGGAGGAGATTCCGCGCCAGTTCCGGCGGAACACCCTGGCGGGCAAGACGACCGCCCTCCCCGTCATCTGGCAGAAGAAGGATGACTTCGACGCCAAGGCCAAGAACCTCGCCACCACCGCCGCCGCCCTCGCCGTGGTCCTGCGGGTGGGCGACAAGGCCGGCTCCGAGGGGGCCCTGAGAACCATGCAGGGCACCTGCGGGGCGTGCCACCGGGAGTACCGGGTCCCGCCCCCGCCCCCGGCCCAGCGGCCCGCGGCCCCGAGAAGCTGAAAACGCGCTTCCCTGCGCGTGCGCCCCGGCCTCCGGGCCGGGGCGTTTTTTCTCCCCTCCGCCGCCCCCCGGCGCGGCGCCCGTTCTTGACAGCAGCCGGACGGGGCGCGATAGAATAGAGGGGTCCGGCGTCCCTCGCCTGGGACTCCGGAAGGAGGGAACGCCCCCATGCGCGACGAGGGTTTCCCCACCATCAATTTCGACGAGAAGTATGGGGACGAGGCCCGGGCGAACCCCGAGCTGCGGAAGGCCCTGGATCTCCTGGCGGGGGCCGAGTCGGCCCACCGGGGGGGAGACATCGGCCAGGCCATCGAGCTCTACAAGAACTCCATCGCCTACCACCCCACGTCGGACGCCCACACCTACCTCGGGTGGATGTACAGCAAGCAGGGCCGCCTCGAGGAGGCCATCGAGGAGTGCCACCTGGCCATCGAGGTGGACCCCGACTTCGGGAACCCCTACAACGACATCGGCTGCCACCTGATGCAACTGGGCGAGCTGGAGCAGGCCATCGGCTGGTTCGAGAAGGCGAAGAAGGCTCCCCGCTACGAGCCCCGCCACTTCCCCTACCTGAACCTCGCGCGCATCTACCTCAAGCGCGGCGAGCACGGGAAGGCGGCGGGCGAGGTGCTCGGAGCCCTCCGGAGGGATCCCGGCGACCGGGCCCTCAAGCGCCGGCTCCTCAATCTCCTGGCCCTGCTCAACTAGGGCCCGCCGCAATCCCCGCGAGCGGGAGGGGCCGGCCCAAGCGGGTCGGCCCCTCTTCTTTCTCATTCGAGCGAGCGCGCAGGCGCGCCTACTTGGGGATGCGGTCGCGCTTGTCCTCGTCCTGCCAGGCCTCCTCCACGTAGATGGTGCGCGCGGCGTCGCGGTTGGGGCAGTTGCCGTAGGTGAAGACGAGCTCGGCGTCCTGGCTCTCGCTCGGGTTATAGAGGCCGTGGATCTCCCCAGCCGCGGCGTAGACGAAGGTGCCCGTCGGGACGGTGTGCTCCTCCTTCTCCTCCCCCATCCAGACGATGATGGGTCCCTTCACGATGTAGAAGGTGGCGTCGCAGACGTGGTAGTGCCGCTGGTTGCGGCCCTTGGGGGGGATGATCGTCCGCCCCATGGTGATGGTCTGGGTGCCCACCGCGTGGCTGTCCACGCCCCAGGCGATGATCAGGGGCGGCTCGTACTTCTTGTCCACCCCGATGGCGGTGGAATCCACCAGCGCCCAGCGGCGCTTGGTCTCGGTCTTTGTCGCCATGGTGCCTCCTACGGGAAGAAAGAGAAACGGTCGCGGCGGGTCCGCGGGCAAACCCGGCACACCCTCCCCTTCATGATGCCCTCTTCCCCCCGGCGCGCAAGAGGGGGGCCGGGAGCGCCGGGCTCACGCGGGGCTGGAGGGCGCCGGGGTGCCGCCGGGGGAGCCCTTCCCTTCCTCCATCCCCTCGCCCTCTCCGGGGAACAGGCGGGCGTACTCCAGGGGGTGTTCCTCCTTCAGTCGCTCCAGGGACATCCGCCCGGTGAGCATCGTTTTGTCCAAAGGGAAAACAGAAGGGCGTAAAACCGTATGGTAGAGGTGCCAGATGACGATGACCAGCAGAGCCACCAGGGCTTCGTAGCTGTGGGCCGTCTTGGCCGCGGGGATGAATATGCCGGGCAGCCAAAGCGTTGTCCACAGGGGAAAGTAGAGCATAAGTCCCGTCACCGCCATGACCAGGCCTCCGAAAAACAAGCCCCAGAATTCGAACTTCTGACGGTAATCAAAGACGGGAGTTTGAGGCCGATCCCTTAGCCCCACGTACCACAGAAGACTCTGCAAGATATCATTCACGTCCGCAGGAAACGGGACCAGGGAGGCTGCCTTCCGCCCTCGAATGATGCTGAAAGAGACAGTGGTGACGTAATAGACCAGGAAGACGGAAAACATCAGACCCGCCATGCGGTGAAACCAATGCACGAGGTCCAAGCCACCCAGGACTATCACGACCCATCCCGCCCAGAGCGTATCATGGTATTTTTGGGGGAACCCCGTCAGCACCAGGAAGAAGAAGAGGAGCAGGATGATCAGGTGCTCCACGCGTTGCCGCTTCGAAAAACGCTCGACCGCCGGGAGAAGCCCTGCCCTTCCGCTTTTCCCCTTCTCCCTGGGTGCAATCATATTTTCCTCTCGCGCATGGCCCGGCGGGCCTTGACCTCGTGAATAAGGTCCAGGCCGACGTGCACGCCGACGCAAATCACGACCCCGGGAAGAAAGAAAAGATAGAAGAGCTTTACATAATAGACCAGGGGGGCCCGCTTTGGGCTCGGGATATAATGCGAGAGCCAGGCGTCAGGAAAGTTGGGCGGCGCCCCTGGATGGCACTTCTGGCAGGTCCGAAGCAAGTTTGCCTCTCCCACGCCAGCCTGAGATTCCCATGAGGAGCGGATGTCGTGGATGCCGTGGCAATCGGTGCACACGGCAGTCAACCTGACCGGCGCGTTCTCCTGGCGGCGATAGAGACCCACGCTCACGCCATGAAAATCCTGAAGGTACGTAGATATCACTTCAGTCGAGAGCCCATACTTGTCCATGAGTGTTTTATTCCGATGGCAGTCGGCGCAGAGCTTGGGTATGTCGATCCGGAAAGCCACCTTCCTGGGGTCCTGAATGGCGTGGGATCGGTGGCAGGTCGTGCACGTCGGAACATCGGGATTTCCTGCGCCGACTAAGGCGTTGCCGTGGACACTCCACCTGAAAGCTTCAAAAATCTCCGAATGACAATTGGCGCAGGTGAGAGAAACCTGACCACGGCCGAGGCCACCCTCGGTGACCTTGTGGGCTCCATGGCAGTCGGCGCAGAGAGGCGCGCGAGAGTCCCCCCTCGAGAGGATTTGCAAGTGGATGCTCTCCTGGAATTCCCTGAACTTCCTGCTGTGGCAAATCGTGCAGGCCTGACTGTAGTTGAGCGTGAGTGCGCGCCTGTTGGCGAAGGACTCCGGCGGGTGGGGAAGCTTGGTAATGTTGCGGTGACAGCCCGTGCACAACAACCTATTGCCATGGACAGATTTGGCGAAGTCATCGCCCGAGATCTGGAGAGACACCTTGGAGCCATCCTTAAGGGTAGTGAAGATCGGATTGCGGTGACAACCGAGGCAAGCCTCGTTGGGGATGACCGCCTGGGCGCTTCCCCAGGCGATCCCCAGAAACGTCAGAGCCACCACGACCTTCAAGGTACCCCGAGCCACCTCGCCCCGGCCGCGGCGGCGCCGCAGTACCGCGAACGGTATCAGGACGGCCGCCAACAGCGTCACAAGGAAAAAGCCAAGCACGAGGACGTTTCCGAGAAGTGGAGCCAGAAGAGCCACGTCCAGGGGCGAAAGGCGGAAGAAGGTTCTATCTGAAGGACCGGGGAGAGATCCCCCTCCCCGAAGGATGTGGACGGGGTGGTGCTGAAGATCGACCCGCTGAACGGTGATGCTGAAGGCATGAAGAACAAGGCTCGTGGAGCCGCGCACCGCAAGGAACGCAGCCGCACGGCCGTCGACTACAAGCACAACTACCGCGAAGCCCTGCTGGATGTCGACGAAGCGTCGGTCAGCAGCGGTCCGCTCATCGTCTATCCGCCGAACTGGGATGAAATCAGCAAGCGTTCGGATTCCGCCGCCATCGGTATTGGTGCGGGCAAGGAAGACACGTGGAAGCAGGACATCCGCAAGAAGCTGCAGCGCAAAGTTACGTTTGAATTTGTTGACACGCCGCTGGAAGAAGCCATCGCCTTCCTGCGCAGTCTCGCCAACGTGACGATGATTGTCGATCCCAAG
>JBBTDR010000216.1:0-1729 GCA_038042665.1 Nitrospinota bacterium | reverse complement strand
CTCGGGGTGCAGCACCAGGAACTCGTGCGAGGCGGGCTCGCTGGCCACGGCGCAGGCGACGCCGCCGTACTCGGAGGTGATCTTGAGGATCATCTCCCCCCCGTGGCTCATGCCCAGGAGGCCGACGCGGCCGGGGTCCACGTAGGGCAGGGTCTTCACGTGCTCGATGATGGAGATCTCGTCCTCGTACTCCAGGGGGGCGCGGTTGAGGAGGAGCCGCCGGGTGCGCACCCCCCGGAGGAGCTTGCCCCCCGTGTTGTAGCCGAGCTCCACCTCGGCCCGGTAGCGCAGCCAGGCGCAGGCGTAGCCTGCCTTGAGCAGGCGCTCCATGATGTAGCCGCGGTTCCGCACGGCGTCCCGCACCCAGGGCATGCCCTCGCTGCCGTTGCCGGAGGCGAGGAGGACGATGGGGAAGGGCCCCTCCCCGTAGGGCGTGCGCAGGCCGATGGGGGTGTAGAGGCCGTCGAGGGTCTGGACGTACATGAGGTGGACCGGAAAGTCCGAGCCCGGGACCTCCTCGGTGATGACGACGTTCTCGGGGTCGATTCGGGTGGCGGTGCCGAGCTGGCCGCTCTGGGGCACGGGGCGTCTCCTCGCGGGGGGATTGTCTTCCGGCGGTTCATTGTACGGGGAAGCTCCCGGGGGCGCCACCGCAGGGCCCCCCGCCCCCGGTGGCGGGGACCAGCGCGAAAATGAGGTAACGAAAACCGCCCCCCGGGGGCTGGCTTCTCCCCGGGCGGGATGCGCCCCCGCCTCCCGGGAGGGAGGAATTCTCCTGTGGATTCAAGGGTTTTCCAGTCTTCTTTCAGAGGCGTTCACCCGCGAAAATGATCTCATGCCGCCAGGAAGGCGTAGCGGAAGAGGAACACCGCCGCCAGGGCGTAGACGATGGGGTGGGCGTCCCCGCTCCGGCCCGTCACCAGCTTGAGGATGGCGTAGAGGATGAAGCCGAAGGCGATGCCCTCGGTGATGCTGAAGGTGAAGGGCATGATGATGGCGCAGAGGAAGGCCGGGAGGTACTCGGTCGGGTCGTCCCAGTCGATGTGCTTGAGGGAGGCGATCATGAACGAGCCCACGATGATCAGGGCGGGGGCGATGACCGGGTAGAGCTCCTTCTTGGGGCCGATGCCGACCCCTCCCCCCACCGCCTGGATGAGGGGGGTGAAGAAGATCGAGAGGAGGAAGAGGAGGGCGGTCACCATGTTCGCGAGGCCGGTCCGGGCCCCGGCCGAGACGCCCGCCGCGCTCTCGATGTAGCTCGATATGGTCGAGGTGCCCAGGCAGGCCCCCCCCGCGGTGGCGAGGGCGTCGGCGGTCAGGGCCTCTCGCGCCTTGGGGAGGATGCCCCCCTTCATGAGGCCCGCCCGCTCCCCCACTCCGACCAGGGTGCCCACCGAGTCGAACATGTCGAGGAAGAGGAAGATGAAGACGGCGGTCCAGAAGCTGGATTCGGCCAAACGGCTCCAGAGATCGAGCTTGAGGAAGGTGGGGTTGATCGAGGGTGGGGCGCTCGCCACCCCCCGGAACTGGATGAGGCCGGTGGCCACCCCCACGGCGGCCGATGTGAGCATGGCGATGAGGATCGCCCCCTGCACCCGCCGGGCGATGAGGGCCCCGGCCAGGGTCAGGCCGAAGATGGTGAGGAGGACGGGGGCCGCCGTCAGGGCCCCCAGGCCGATGATGGTGCCCGGGCGGTCGATGACGATGCCGCCGTACTCCATCCCCACGA
>JBBTDR010000215.1:0-1648 GCA_038042665.1 Nitrospinota bacterium | reverse complement strand
GTAGCCCGGCTCGAGGAGGGCGCCGGGGGCGGGGGCGGTCTCGAGGAGGCCCAGGGCGTCCAGGAGGACTTGGCGCTGCTGGGCGCGGTGGCCGGGCTCCCCGAGGGGGTGGCCCAGGGGCCAGCGGAGGAAGACGGCCCGGGGGGGCCGCACCTGGAGGGTGAGCGCCTTGACGAGGCTGATGGAGACGGTGGGGAGGCCCGCCGCCTCGATGGCCCGCTGGACCAGCCCCACGGACCGGTTGCAGAGCCCTCAGGCGGGGGTGAGGAGGACGGCGTCCGCCCCCGTCTCCGCGAGCCTCCGGGCGGCGGCGGGGGCGGTCTCGTTCACCAGCCGCCCGACCAGGGGCCCGTCCACGTGGCCCATGAAGCCGAGATGGAGGGGGGCGAGGCCCCCGATGCGGCCCTCGCGGGCGAGCTCCTCCAGGCGGTCGAGGGGGAAGATGACGTTGAGGTCGCGGTCGGCGCTGCGGTGGTCGTAGTAGTCGTGGGTGATGACGAGATCCCCGCGCGGGGCGCCCAGGGGGATCTCGCGGAAGGTGGGGTCCCCGTCCGGGTTCGCCATGTCGAAGGGAGGCTGGCTCTTGAGGTGGACGCCGCCCGTGGTCACGAGGGCCACCTTGCACCGGGCGAGGGGCTTCGCGAGGGGCGCCCAGGGCCCGTCCCCGGCGACGGGGGCGAAGCTCCGGCCCTTCGCCCAGCGGTCCACCAGGCCGGGGAAGCGGGTGAGCAGACGGGCGACGAGCTGGTTGAGTCCGCGCCGCAGCGCCATGGGGCCAGCCACCTCCCCTCCCGCGCCGGGGGCGGGGTCGAGGGTCAACCCAGATCGAACGGAATGCGGCCGCCCTTGCGGGAGGAGCCCAGGGTGAACATCCCCCCTCCCAGGAAGGCCGAGGCCACGGTGGCGAGGAGCAGGAAGAGGGCGTACTCGTACCCGGCGGCGACGGCCCGCCCCTGGGCGGCGTTCACCACCTCCCCCCGGATGAAGAAGCCCTGGTGCGCGTGCGCGAACATCACGGCCCCGGCCATCACCGGGACGTTCAGCAAGGCCCCGACGCGGGGCCAGGCGCCGATGAGCAGCATGAGCCCCCCCACGGCGTGGCCGAGCACCACGAGCCAGGCGGAGAGCAGCGGGAAGGGCACCCCATACACCTGGGCGTTGGCCTCGGCGAGGGCCGGGACGCCGATCACCGCCCCGGCGTAATAGCCATGCAGGAGGTAGTACGCCCCGAGGACCAGGCGGAGGAGGGCGGCCCCGAAGTCCCGGAAGCGATCCACGCGGCGCTGCATCCCTCCTCCTCCTCTGGGGCGGCCGGCCCGGGAGGCATCCCCTCTCCCGGCTGGCCGGGCGGATTCCCCATATTGATGCATATCCGCCCCGGATGCCAGGCGGAAATGAGCGCCGGGAATGGAGGGGGCCCTCCCGTTGTTCCAGCCTCCAAGGAACCCCAGGGGGTGGCGCCCGCGTCCGGGCGCGCCGGGGAACGGGCAGGGGAATCCACCGAAGGTAGATGACCACCATGCGGCTTCGGAACATCCTCGCGGCGCGTCTGGCGCGCGGCCTCCTCGTCCTCTCGTTGGCCCTGGGCGCGCCGGCCTCCTGGGCCGCCGCCCCCGTCAACGTGGCCCAGGGGAACCTCGCCCTCAAG
>JBBTDR010000214.1:0-1193 GCA_038042665.1 Nitrospinota bacterium | reverse complement strand
GCTGGGCTTGCGCCGGAGGGAGGCGCCGCCTCCCTCCGAGGGCCGGACTGTAGCCCCACCCCGGGGCGGCGTCAACCGGGGGAGGGTCCGCATCCGCGGGGGTTCGTCATCCCGAGGGAGCGGACTTCGGCGAGCCATGTTTGTCATTCCGAGGGCCGGTTTTCGGCCCGAGGAATCTGCTTCTTCATTGGTTTAGAAGCAGTTCCTTCGCGGAGTTTACCCTGAGCGCAAGCGAAGGGCTCGGAATGACGGCAATGCGAAGGCTTTGCTTCGCCGCCCCGCTCTTTTCCCCGGAATCCCGACAGGGTAGATTGCCCCCACGGGCGGCGCCGGGCCGCCCGGCGGGGATTCGTCCGGGAAGGGGTGGCTATGAAGGCGCCGCGCAAGGGGGAGGGGGATTCTCTCTCCGCCCAGACCCTCGTCAGCCGCTTCGCCGGGGAGGGCTTCGTGCTCTCGCGCCCGGCGGCGCGGGCCCTGGCGCTGGCGGACGCGCTGGAGAAGCCTCTCCTCCTGGAGGGCCCGCCCGGGGTCGGGAAGACCGAGATCGCCCGCCTCTGGGCCCGGGCCGCCGGGAGCCCCCTGGGGCGCCTCCAGTGCTACGAGGGCCTCGACGAGGCCCGGGCCCTCTACGAGTGGTCCTACGGCAAGCAGATCCTCTACACCCAGCTCCTGCGGGAGAAGGTGGGGGAGGTGGTGGGCGGGACGGCCACGCTCGAGGAGGCGGTCGCCCGCCTCAAGGGCCAGGCGGACGTCTTCTTCTCGATGGATTTCCTGCTGCCCCGCCCCCTGCTGCGCGCGCTTCTTTCCCCGGAGCGGGCGGTGCTGCTGGTGGACGAGATCGACCGCAGCGACGAGGAGTTCGAGGCGTTCCTGCTTGAGATGCTGCAGGACTTCCAGGTGAGCATCCCCGAGCTGGGGACGGTGAAGGCCGTCCACCGCCCCCGGGTGGTGCTCACGAGCAACGACACCCGCGAGCTGGCCGACGCCCTGCGCCGCCGCTGCCTCTACCTCTATATCGACTACCCGGGCGTGGAGGAGGAGGCGGCCATCCTCGCCGCGCGCGTCCCCGGGCTCCCCGAGGCGCTCCGCCGCCAGCTCGCCGCCTTCGTGGGCCGGCTGCGCCGGGCCGGGCTCCGCAAGGCGCCGGGGATCGCGGAGTCCATCGACTGGGCCCTGGCCCTCGCCGCCGTGGG
>JBBTDR010000213.1:0-2332 GCA_038042665.1 Nitrospinota bacterium | reverse complement strand
AGGCCGACTTGGCCCCCTCCGAGTCGCCCAGCCCGATGCAGGCCTCCCCGAGGCCGATGAGCGCGTCGAGGCCCTCCTCTTTCAGGCTCAGGGCGGCGCAGAACTCCGACCAGGCCACGCGGAACTCCCCGCGTTGCAACGCTTCGTTGCCCCGCTGCACATAGCCCTCCGTCCACCGGCGCCACGTCTCGCGGATGCCGGGGAACACTTTCCGCGACTCATCAAGGAGCGATTCCGCCTGCCGCTTCTGCCCCTGAGTGGAATACAGATCCAGCAGCACGAGGAACAGGTCACGCATTCGCTCCAGCAGGGGCCGCTCCGATCCATCCAGGATCTTCGAGGCCTGGAGAATCTTCAGGACCTCTCCCGCCTGGGTGACTGCTTGGAGGAAATAAGCGGAGTGCTCCTTCGCTTCGGAGCGCGTGACGATCTTCGCGCCGAGGACCGACTCGATGGAGGAGCGCAGGGCGCCCGCCGTCACGGGTTTGACCACGGCATCAGAGGCCCCCGCCGCTTTCGTCTCGGCCACGAGGGAGGTCTCGGAGGGCCCATGCAGGACGAGGATGGGCGTCTTCACGTTCAGCTCGCCTGCCCGGAGGGCCGCCACCACCTTGAGCGCACTCATGCCGGCGAGAGCGGACGAGAGAAGGATAAGCCCGAAGGAAGAATTTTCATCCTCACGGAGTATGCTCACGGCGTCACGGACAACCCGGTAATTCGTCAGCTGGAACTCGCCCAGAATCCGCTCGACCTCGGCCAGATCCTCGGGGATGCGCTCGGCGATCAAAATGGGCCGTTCCAGGCGGACGCCGTCGCTCCCGCCCCGGTCCTGCTTGTCCTGTGGCGGATGGGAGGAGCCGGCCTCGCGGTCCCGGATGCCAGGGAATTTCTCTTCGGCGTGGGTGAGAACTGCTTGGGCCTTCTCCTTCTCTCCCTTGGCTTCGTACATCTTCGACAACAGGAGAAGCTGACCCTCCAGGGCTTCCAGGAACGCGGTTTCCCCTTCCTCGAACTTGCCCTCGGTCCGCAGGGATTTCACCCGGGCGATCCCCTCGTCAGCCGCCTCGAGGAAGCGAGTGGCGCGCTCCTGCTCCTCCTTCCGGGTGATGATCTTCTTGCCGAGGCTCTTCTCAACGGCCCCGCGGAGTTCCTTCTCCTCCCACGGGCCGGGCAGGACGAGCGACGCCCCCGCCGCGAGGGCGCGGTCGGCCATCTGCTTCTCCTCGGGCCGGTGGAGATAGAGGATGGGGGTCTGGGAATTCTTTCCGCCCGCGCGCAACGCGGCAACCACCTTGGGCGGGCTCAAGTCGGTTAGATGGCTGACCACAAGGATCAGCCCGAACACGTTCGACTCCTCGATGGAGAGGACTTCGTTCCCCTCGTGGACGAGGGTGATCTCCTGGAACTGGAACTCCTCCAGCATCTCCCGAACTCGGTTGAGGGAATCCTGATCCCCTCCTGCCAGGAGGATGGGAGTGGTTGGGGAGACGGTATCGTCGGGCATGAGAATCCCTTCTGTTTCCATCAACATGCGCGGCCGGCCAATAAAACCCAGCTACGGCCGCACGATTCCCTCTTCCCACGCCTGCCACTGAACCCGCTCGTGAACAGGCTCGGGCTCATTGTGGAAGCCGTCCTGGAGGCGGTTCCAGGCGTTGAAGAGACAAGTGAAGAGCGTGAGCTCCACGATCTCGCGCTCGCTGAAATGCCCCTTCATGCCGGCGAAGGCCTCGTCGTCCTCCCGCGCCTCGTTCAGCGTCAGGGCCCGGGCCCAGCGGATGACCGCCTTCTCCCGGCCGTCGAAGAGGGGGCCGGCCTCCCAGTTCCCCGTGAGTGCCGTGAAGTGCTCGTCATTCAACCCGGCGGCTTGACCAAGCCCCTTGTTGTGCGCCGTTCATACCGCGCACTGGTTGAGCGTGCTGGGGGTGAGGATGGCCAGCTGCATGAGCCGCATGCGCCGGGGCTCGCCCCGCCACTGGCCGCGCAGCGACCGGGTGAGCTCGATGATGTGGTGGAGGGCCTCCGGGCTGTGGGCGAGCGAGCGGTAGAAGGCGGGGACGCTCCCCCACGTCTGCCGCGAACGCTCGAAGCTGGCCTCGTGGGGCCCCTTGGCGCCGTCCGGCACGGGTGTGATTCGGGGCATGGGATGACTCCTTCAAGAGTTGGGATGACTCCTTCAAGAGTTGGGATGACTCCTTCAAGAGTATAGAAGTACCCCCATTCTCCCGCCTGGCGGAATTTCTGGCAAACCCGGCGCGCGGGCCCCGGGAGGCCCCTGGCGATGGCCTTTCGCGCGGACCGCCTGGCTTCCCACACGCCCGGAACCCCGGTT
>JBBTDR010000212.1:0-12489 GCA_038042665.1 Nitrospinota bacterium | reverse complement strand
CGACGGCATCTTCTACACCCGCGCGGGCATCTTCACCATCGACTCCGAGGGCTTCCTGGTGAACGGCCGGGCCGACAAGGTGCAGGGCGTGACGCTCGACGCCTCGGGCAACCCGAGCGGCACCCTCCAGGACCTGAACCTCACCGTCACGAACAACCCGCCCCGGGCCACCTCCAAGGCGAACTTCGTCGCCAACCTGGACGCCCGGGAGAACGCCCTGGGCTCGGCGGGGACGGCGACGGGCGGGAGCGGAGTGGACTCCCGCTTCCAGTTCCTCACGGGGGTGAACGACCAGATCATCTTCGACGTGGGCGGCGGCGCCCTCACAGCGAGCCTCATCACCCATGGTGGCTTGAAGAGCGGCGGCCAATACGATGCGAATGCCGTCGCCACCGCCATCAAGACCGCCCTGGAGTTGCAGAACGGCAACGCGGACACCTACGCCGTCAGCTACAGTACGACGACCAAGAAGTTCTCGATCACCAACACGATCGGTAACGCGGCCGCCTTGGCGCTCCGCCATACCGACACGACCACCAGCGTCAATGGCAGCACCGCCTCGGACGACCTGGGCTTCTCGACGGCCTCGAACGACACCGTCGCCGTGGGGTCCAGCGCGACGAGCGACAACCAGGTGCAGTTCAACGTCGTGGCCGGCCGCAACCAGTTCACGATCACCGTGGACGGCGGTTTCTACATGGCCACCACCCCCTCGCGGACGGTCACGGTCACGGCCGGGGGTTACACCGGTGACGGCCTGGCCCAGGCCATCGAGTCCGCCATTAACAGCTCGGATCAGTCCGACCAGGTGAACCGCATCCGGGCCGTGCGGGTGACCTTCAACTCCGGCGCCAACGTGAACCGCTTCCAGATCGTCTCCCAGACCACGGGCGGCGACCGGACGATCAACATCCCCTCCGACTCCAACTCCTTCGCCATCTCGGCCAGCTCGATCAAGGTGACGGAGGGCACGCTGGGCGTCCTGGGGACGACCAACCTCTCCGTGAACGAGACCTTCGCCTTCACCGCAGGGCTGAATGACGTCATCGAGTGGAACGACGGGGTTGCCAACCGGACGGCCAGCCTAATCACCAACGGCCTCCTGACCCCCGGCACCGTGGTGACGGCGCAGCAGGTGGCTACCGCCATCAAGACGGCGCTCGAGGCTACTGACGCTGGCGGCGCCATCGCGAACGTCTACACCGCCACCTATGACAGTACGGCTGACCGCTTCACAATCACGAACAACGCCGGCAACTTCGCCGGCATCACCCTACGGTGGACTGTGGCGACCAGCACGGCGGCCGGAACGTTGGGATTCTCCACCGCAGCTGACGACGCCATCGCTGTGGCCGCTAGCACGACCAGCGACACCTCCCTCACCACCGCCTTGGCCAACACGAGCTCGCTCGACGTGGCGGGGACCGGCGGGTTCCTGGTGACGGACCCCTCGAACCTCTTGAGCTCGAACTTCTCGACCTCGATCATCCTGTTCGACAGCCTGGGCTCCTCCCACTCCCTGAACGTCTTCTTCCGGAAGATCGGCGAGAACATCTGGGAGTACAACGGCATCATGCAGGGCAGGGATCTCGTGGGCCCCACCGCCGACGGCCAGAGTGAGCTGGTGCTCTACGGGCGGATGTGGTTCAACAGCACGGGCGGCCTGGACATCGAGGACAAGTTCACGGGCGCCCTCGTCAACGGGGTGACCTTCCCGCGGGCCAACCGGTTCAATTTCTCGGGCGGCGCCAACCAGAACCAGCTCGTCAACTTCGACTTCGGCACCTCGATCACCACGGACGCCTCCCTCCAGGGCGGCCTCGACGGGGTGACCCAGTTCGCCGGCTCCTCGGCGGTCATCAACCAGATCCAGGACGGGTTCACGACCGGCACCCTGATCTCGGTCTCCGTGAACCGCAACGGCAACGTCACCGGCCAGTTCACCAACGGCCAGACGCGCGACCTGGCCCGGATCATCCTGGCCAACTTCAACGCCCCGCACGGGCTCTCGAGCATCGGCAACTCGCTCTTCTCCGAGACCCAGACATCCGGCCAGCCCATCCTGGGCCAGGCGACCACGGCCGGCTTCGGCGTCGTGCTGGCCAACTCGATCGAGATCTCGAACGTGGACATCGCCGAGGAGTTCGTGCGGCTCATCCGCGACCAGCAGGCCTTCCAGGCCAACGCGCGCGTGATCTCCACGACCAGCCGGATGCTGGACGAGGTCGTCAACCTGACGCGGTAACCCCCGGGCAGGGCCCAGCCCTCAGCCCTGTCAACGCCGCCTCCTCCCTCCGGGGAAGGGGGCGGCGTTGATGTTTTTGGGGGGGGCGGGGAGGGGAAGGGGAGGAGGCTCCGCCCGGCTCGGCCGCCGGTGATTTTAGCCTTATTATTCAATGGTTTTGTGAATCTCTCCCCCGAGATGGGGGGGAGTTGGGGGCGCCGCGAGGGGGAGAGAAAAGGGATTGAAAAGGGCATGGAAATTGCTTGATTTTGCACGGGATTCGCTTTCCGGCCCGGCGCCAGGGGTGGGGCGCGGGAAAGGGATCGAGGATTCGGAGACCCGTTGCGGGAAAGGGATTGAAGTCATTGCGCCGAGGGTTTAAAATCACGGGGGCCGCGGGGCGCCAGAGGGCTGACGGAGGGCCTGAGAGGGACCGGGGAGAGGAGTCGGCCCCGCCTGAAGCCGGCCGGCCCCGCTGCGAATAAATGGTGAATATTTGAGGAGTTGGCATGGGCAGGGCTCCGGAGCCGGACCAGGAAGAGGAAAAAGGGGAACAGGAGGGCGCGGAAGCCGAAGCGAAGGGTGGCCTGCTCAAGTGGATCATCATCGGCGCGGTCCTGCTCGTGGTGCTCGGCGGGGGAGGGTTCGCGGGCTGGTGGTTCTTCCTCCGGGGCGGCGCCCCCCCGGCGGCCAAGGCGGGCGAGCAGAAGCCGGGCGAGCCGGGCGCCGGCGGGGTCATGATGGCCGGCCCCATCATCCCGCTGACGCCCTTCATCGTGAACCTGGCGGATCCGGGCGGGCGCCGCTACCTGAAGGTGACCGTCGAGATCGAGCTCGAGAAGAAGGAGTCCGAGGCCGAGATGAAGGCGCGCGTCCCCGAGATCCGCGACCAGATCATCGTGGCCTTGAGCAGCAAGACGTTCCAGCAGGTGCAGGGGGCGGCCGGCAAGCAGGTGCTCCGCGAGGAGCTCACGGCCCGGCTGAACGCCACCCTCAAGAGCGGCAAGGTGAAGAACCTCTATTTCACGGATTTCGTGGTCCAGTAGGCGGGCGGGCGGCCGCGGCGGGAGCGAGGTGGAGCGATGAACCAGATCCTGTCCCAGGATGAAGTGGATGCCCTGCTTCAGGGCGTCACCGAGGGGGAGATCGAAACCGCCGGCGGGGATGAGGGCGCCGCCGGGGAGGGGGTCGTCCCCTACGACCTGACGAGCCAGGAGCGCATCATCCGGGGCCGGATGCCGACCCTGGAAATCATCCACCAGCGCTTCAGCCGCCTCTTCCGGAGCGCCATCAGCGCCATGCTGCGGCGGGTGGTGGACGTGGCCCTCGTCAGCACGGACATGATCAAGTTCGGCGAGTTCCTGAAGACGCTGCCCGTGCCCACGAGCCTGCACATCTACAAGATGGAGCCCCTGCGCGGCTTCGCCCTGCTGGTGATCGAGACGAAGCTCGTCTTCGCCCTCATCGACGTCCTCTTCGGGGGCACGGCCCGCACCCAGGTGAAGGTCGAGGGCCGCGACTTCACCCCCATCGAGACCTACATCGTCAAGCGCATCGTGCTGAAGCTCCTCGAGGAGCTTCGCTCCGCCTGGCGCCCGGTGCACGAGCTCAACATCGAGTACTCGCGCTCGGAGGTGAACCCGCAGTTCGCCGGCATCGTGCCGCCCAGCGACCTCGTGGTCGTCGTCACCTTCGAGATGGAGATCGAGGACCAGCAGGCGAACCTCTCCTTCTGCATCCCCTACTCCATGATCGAGCCCATCCGGGCCAAGCTGCACGCGGGCTTCCAGTCCGACCGCCTCGAGGTGGACCAGGTGTGGCTGAGCCGCCTCCAGGAGCGGATCGTGGATTCCGAGGTGGAAATCGTCTCCACCCTGGGCAAGGCGACCATCCAGGCGGGCGACTTGGTGCGGCTGCGCCCGGGCGACATCATCTCCCTGGAGACGGAGGAGACCGACGAGATCGACATCATGGTCGAGGGAGTGGTCAAGTTCCGCGGGAAGCCGGGCGCCCTCAAGGGCCAGGCCGCGCTCGAGGTGACCTCCCTCGTGGCGCCCACCCAGAACGCCTGAGGAGCGGGGGGCTGCGTCATGGCGAAGGACAATCGGCTGGACGTCAACGTACTGGACGACGAAGACAATCAGGAGCGCTCCTTCGAGGAAATCCAGGAGCAGCGGCCGCAAATCCCGCCTGAGCTCGATTTCATCCGCGACATCCCCATGCGGGTGTCGGTGGAGCTGGCCCGCACCCGCATCCTGGTGAAGGACCTCATCCGCATCCAGTCCAACCAGGTGATGGAGATGGACAAGCTGGTGGGCGAGCCCCTCGAGATTTTCATCAACGACCAGCTGGTGGCGAAGGGGGAGGTCGTCGTCATCAACGACAGGTTCGGCATCCGCCTCACCGACATCGTCAGCCAGCTGGAGACCGGCGGCCAGAAGAGCTGACGCGTCTATCGCTCCTCCGCCCCGCGATGGAGGGAGGGACACCGCATGAACGAGACGGGCGACAAGGAAGCCGAGCAGGCCGTGCCCGAGGACCCAGGCGCCATGCTGGCGGCCGTGGGGACCGAGGAGGGCGAGGCCGCTGGCGGCTGGGCCGGCGGGGAGGACGCCAGCGCGGCGGGCGGGCTGGCCACCGGCGCCGAGGGGCCGATCAACATCGACCTCATCATGGACCTCCCCCTCCAGCTGGTGGTGGAGCTGGGCCGCACCAAGATGCTCATCAACGATCTCCTCCAGATCGGCCAGGGCTCGGTCATCGAGCTGAACAAGCAGGTGGGCGAGCCCCTCGACATCCTCGTGAACGGGAAACTCGTGGCCCGGGGCGAGGTGGTGGTGGTCCGCGATAAGTTCGGCATCCGCATCACCGACGTCATCAGCCCCATCGAACGCATCAAGCAGCTCGTCTAGCCACCGCCCGGAGTGCGTGGACTGTCCTCCGGGCGGTTTTTTGTCTTCTTTTCCCATCCATCATGCCTTCCAGATGCCGCAGTTGCCGACTTCAAGATTCGCCAATTACATGACGAATTGATGAATGGATCATCGGCGGTTTGTTGCCGATTTCGTGCGGAAATCCGTGTGATGACGTGAATCGAATATGTATAAATTTCATGTAACATATTGTTTTTAAATAAAGTATAGATTTAATTTAAATTCACTGTAGTCTTCGTCCCCTTCGGCCGCCAATACCCCCTCATGGTACAGACATTGCTTTCTTCCCGCCCGACATTTCCATGGTGAATGTGAATCGCCGGTCGTCAAGGCGATTGGGGAGGGAGGCATGAAGCGGATCGTCGGAAAATTGGCGATATGGAGCGCAGCAGTTCCCCTGCCGCGCCAGATCTTCCGCCTGGTGGGGCTTCTGCTCGCCGCCTCGCTGCTCCTCCCCGGGTGGGGTGCCCAGGCGGCCGGGGCCGCTGCGGCGGGCGCTCCCATCCTCCAGAAAGTATTCGTCTACGCGGGTGAGGACCGCATCCGCCTGGTGGCCCTCTTCGACAAGCCTCTCGCCGGCGCCGCCCCCAGGGCCCAGGGCAAGGGGGACGGGATCTCCTTCTTCCTGGAGGGTGCCCAGGGCGGGAAGCCGCTGCGCCACTTCGTGGTGGGCCAGGGCGGCTACCACCGTCTCGAGGCCGAGGAGGGGGAGGAGGGCCTCCTCCTGACCGTCCGCGGCGGGCAGCCCATCGGCCACTTGACCGGCCGCCTGGGCGTGACCGCCACCGGCTCGGCCCTCACCCTCACCCTCCCCGCGGCCGCCGCGACGGGCCCTGACTCCGCCGACGCCCGGCGGGCCGGGCAGGCGGCCGGCCGCCCGGCCCCCGCCCCCCCCAAGCTCGAGGAGAGGCCCAAGCGCCCCGAGCCCCTGACCCCCGAAGCCATCCTCCGCCTGCCCCTGACGCCCGGGGCCTCCCGTCCCCCGCGCGGGGAGGCGGCGGCCCCGAAGGAGAAGGGCTCCGCCACCGCCGCCCCGGCCCTCGTGAAGGCGGCCGCGCCCTTCCGCCCGGGCGAGGCGGAGGCGGCCCCTGCGAAGAGCGAGCCCCTCAAGCCCTCGGACCTGGGGGCCGGGGCCCCGGACCTCTCCGCCCTCCTCCTCCAGATGGGCGCCGCCCTGGGCGGGATGCTCGCCCTCCTGCTGGCCGGGCTGGCCGCCTTCAAGAAGTGGGGCGCCCGGGCGGCGGGCCGCCTGGGCGCGGGCGGGAAGGTGGTGCGCACCCTCCACCGCGTCTACCTGGCCCCCAAGCAGTCCATCGCCATCGTCGAGGTGGCGGGGGAGATCCTCGTCATCGGCATCAGCGGCCAGAGCATCGCGATGCTCACCAAGGTCGAGAACCAGGCCGCCCTCGCCAAGCTCCGCAGCGGGGGCGAGGCCTCCTTCGTCGAGCAGCTGACCCGCTTCATGGCGAGCCCCAAGACGGCCGCCAAGGCGCCCGGCGGCGCCCAGGGCGATGCCGAGGCCGCCGGCCCCGCCAGGGGCGCGAAGGCGCTCCCGGCCCCCGGCGTCCCGGGGGAGCTGCTCAAGGCCATGGCCGCCGCGGCGGCCAAGCAGAATGGCGGCGCCGCCCTCCGCCCGGATCGGGAGAAGGCGCCCGCCCCGCCGGCCCAGGCCCCCGTGGCAGAGGCCGCGAAGGAGGGGAACCCCTTCACTCTCTCCCAGGAGGCGGGCGGCAAGGCGGTCGCGCGGCTGCGCGAGCGGCTGGGCCGCGTCTCCCCCCGGTGGACGGCGACCGGAGCGGTCTCGTGAGCCGGGGGGCCCTTCTCCTCCTGGCGGCCCTCGCGGGGGCCCTCCTCGCGCCCGCGGGCATGGCGGCGGCCCAGGACCTCCCCCTCATGCTGCCCCAGGTCCAGATCGGGGCGGGGCAGCCCACCTCCCCGGCCCAGGTGGCCACCGGGCTCCAGATCCTGGCCCTGCTCACCGTCCTGACGCTCGCGCCCTCGATCCTGGTGATGATGACCTCCTTCACCCGCATCGTGATCGTGCTGGCCTTCATGCGCCAGGCGCTCGGGATGCAGCAGACGCCGCCCAACCCCGTCCTGATCGGCCTTGCGCTCTTCCTGACCTTCTTCTCGATGACCCCGGTGGGGACCCACATCCACAAGGAGGCCCTCCAGCCCTACATGAACGAGGAGATCGACTACCTCACCGCCCTGCGCCGGGCCGAGGCCCCCGTGCGGAAGTTCATGCTCCACCAGACGCGGGAGAAGGACCTCGCGCTCTTCGTGAAGCTCTCCAAGCAGGAGCGGCCGGCCACCCCGGCGGACATCCCGACCACCACCATCATCCCGGCCTTCCTGATCAGCGAGCTCAAGACGGCCTTCCAGATCGGCTTCATGCTCTTCATCCCGTTCCTGGGCGTCGACATGGTGATCGCCTCCATCCTGCTCTCGCTGGGCATGATGATGCTGCCGCCGATCCTCGTGTCGCTGCCCTTCAAGCTGATGCTGTTCGTGATGGTGGACGGCTGGGCCCTGCTGGTGGGCTCCCTCATGCAGAGCTTCACCTGAGCGCGGAGGCGGAAGATGGGTCCCGACACGGTGCTGGCGCTGGTCCAAGGGTCGCTCGAGGTCATGCTCAAGCTCTCCGGCCCCATCCTCCTCGGGGGGCTGGTGGTGGGCATCGCGGTGGGCATCATCCAGGCCGTGACCCAGATCCAGGAGATGACCCTCACCTTCATCCCCAAGATCCTGGTGACGGTGCTCATCGCCCTGGTCACCTTCCCCTGGATGCTCCACCTGATGATGGACTACACCACGAACCTCTTTCAGACCATCCCGAAGCTCGTGCGGTAGGAGGCGCGGCGTGGAATTCGCGGGCGTCGACACGGTCCAGTTCGAGCGCTTCGCCCTCATCCTGCTCCGGGTGGGCTCGATGCTGTTCTCCGCCCCCCTGATCGGCTCGCCGGTGGTGCCCCCCGCGGTGCGGGTGGGCCTCGCGGCGGCGGTGAGCCTGGCGCTGCTGCCCACGGTGGGGGCCACGGTGCTCCTCAAGGAGGTCTCCTTCTACCAGCTGGCCGGGCTGGCGGCGGGCGAGGTGATGCTCGGCCTGGCCGTCGGCACCCTGGCCCGGCTCTTCCTCGCGGCGGTGGAGCTGGGGGCCGAGGCCGTCGGCTTCCAGATGGGCTTCGGCATCGCCACGGCGGTGGACCCCTCCACCCAGATCCACACGGCGCTCCTCGCCCAGTTCCAGAGCGCCGTCACGGCCCTCCTCTTCCTGGCCTCGGACGCCCACTACCACATCTTCCGCGCCATCGCCGACAGCTTCGGGCGCGTCTCGCTGATGGGCATCCACCCGAGCCACGACCTGTACGTGCTTTTCCTGCGCGTCTCGCGCGACGTCTTCGTCATCGCGGTCCAGTTCGCCGCTCCGCCCACGGCGGTGCTCCTCCTGACGAGCCTCGCGCTCGGCATCGTGGCCCGCACGGTGCCCCAGATGAACATCTTCATCGTGGGCATCTCGGTGCAGGTGGCGGTGGGGCTGGGGGTGCTGCTCCTCTCGGTCTCGATGATGGGCGTGCTCTACGGCCAGATCTTCGCCGCGATGGGCGAGAGCGTGATGCGCCTCGTGCGCTCGTTCTAGGAGGGGGCCATGCCGGCCGAGCAGGATGACAGGACGGAACCCGCGACCCAACGCAGGCGCGAGGAGGTCCGCGAGAAGGGCCAGGTGGCGAAGAGCCGCGAGGTCACCTCGGTGGCCGTTCTCCTGGCGGCGGTCCTCTACTTCCACTTCTTCGCCGCCCACACCGGGGCCTCCATTGCCACCGTCGCCCGCCATTTCTTCCAGGGAGCCGGGGCGCGGGTGGAGACCCCTGAGGATCTCTTCGCCATCGTGTCCACCATGGCGCAGGGCATCGGCTTGGCCCTCGCCCCGCTGCTCGGCTTCGTGGCGGCGCTCTCCATCCTCGCGCACGTCGTCCAGTTCGGACTCCTCTTCGCGCCCGAGGCCCTCGCCCCCAAGATGAGCCGCCTGAACCCCCTCGAGGGGCTCAAGCGCCTGGTGGGCAAGCAGGGCTGGATGGACCTTTTCAAGTCGCTGGGGAAGGTCGCCCTGGTGGGCTACGTGGGCTGGGTCACCATCGAGGAGGCCCTGCCCCTCCTTCCCAATCTGAGCCAGATGCCCCCGGCGCTCATCCTGGAGGTGCTGCTGACGTTCGCGATGAAGATCGCCGTCCGGGCGTTCCTCATCCTGCTCTTGCTCGCGGGGGTGGACTACGCCTTCCAGCGCTACGCCTTCGAGCGGAACATCATGATGAGCAAGGACGAGGTGAGGCAGGAGTACAAGCAACGCGAGGGCGATCCGCTGGTGAAGGCGCGCATCCGCCAGGTGCAGCGCGACATGACCCGGCGGCGCATGATGGCCGCCGTCCCCAAGGCCGACGTCGTGATCACCAACCCCACCCATTACGCCGTGGCCGTCCTCTACGTGCGGGGCGAGATGGAGGCCCCCGTGGTCGTGGCGAAGGGCAGGGGCTTCATCGCCCAGCGCATCCGCGAGGTGGCCGGGGAGCACGATGTCCCCCTCTACGAGAGCCGGCCCCTGGCCCGCGGCCTCTACCGCGCGGTCGAGGTGGGGCAATCCATCCCGGTCGAGTTCTACAAGGCCGTGGCCGTGATCCTGGCCTACGTCTACACGCTCAAGCGCAAGGCGGCCTGAGCCGCCCCCGCGCGCGGGGAGGGACGGCCTGAGCCGTCCGGGGAGAGAGAGGGATGAACGAGGTGGTGGGGCTCGGGAGGCTGACGCGCAACAGCGACATCGCCATGGCGATCGGGCTCGTGGGGATACTGGTCGTCATGATCATCCCCGTGCCCACCCCGGTGCTGGACGCCCTCCTCTCGTTCAGCATCACCTTCGGCCTCGTGGTCCTCCTGGTCTCCCTCTACACGACGGAGCCGCTGGAGTTCAGCGTCTTCCCCACGCTCCTCCTCATCACCACGCTCTTCCGGCTCTCCCTCAACGTGGCCGCGACCCGGCTCATCCTCATTCAGGGGAACCAGGGGCCCGGCGCGGCGGGGCAGGTGATCCACGCCTTCGGCAACTTCGTCGTCGGCGGGAACTACGTCGTCGGCCTCGTCGTCTTCCTCATCCTCGTCATCATCAACTTCGTGGTCATCACCAAGGGCGCCGGGCGCGTGGCCGAGGTGGCCGCCCGCTTCACCCTGGACGCCATCCCCGGCAAGCAGATGGCCATCGACGCCGACCTCAACGCCGGCCTCATCAACGAGGCCGACGCCCGCCGCCGCCGGGCCCAGATCAGCAGGGAGGCGGACTTCTTCGGCGCGATGGACGGCGCGAGCAAGTTCGTGCGCGGCGACGCCATCGCGGCCCTCATCATCACCTTCATCAACCTGCTGGGGGGGCTCGCCATCGGCGTCTTCCAGCAGGGGATGCCCCTCGCCCGGGCGGCGGCCACCTACTCGATCCTGACGGTGGGCGACGGCCTGGTGGCCCAGATCCCGGCCCTCCTGATCTCCACCGCGGCCGGCATCGTGGTCACCCGCTCGGGCGAGCAGACCCACCTGGGCGCCACCATGAGCGCCCAGCTGCTGGGCCACACCCGCCCCATCGGGGTGGCCTCGGGGCTGCTGTTCGTGCTGGGGCTCTTCCCGGGGCTGCCGCAGCTCCCCTTCTTGCTCCTCTCGGCCCTCACGGGCGGCCTGGCCTACTACCTTACCCAGGCCAAGCAGGCCGAGGTCCGGCGCGCCGAGGAGGAGGCCGCCGCCAAGCCCGCCCAGGCGGCCCTCCCCGCCCCCGAGAACGTGGACGCGCTCCTCCAGGTGGACCTCATGGAGCTCGACGTGGGCTACAGCCTCATCCCCATGGTGGACGCCCGCCAGAACGGCGAGCTCCTCGACCGCATCCGCTCCATCCGGCGGCAGTTCGCCCACGACATGGGGCTGGTGGTCCCGCCGCTCCACATCCGGGACAACCTCCAGCTCAAGCCGGGCGAGTACTCCCTCCTCCTCAAGGGGGTGGACATCGCCCGCGGCGAGATCATGATGGACCACTTCATGGCCATGGACACCGGCGCCGTCGAGAGCCCCGTGCCCGGCATCCCGACCACCGAGCCCGCCTTTGGCCTCCCGGCCATCTGGATCACCCCGGCCAACCGGGAGCGGGCCCAGCTCGCGGGCTACACCGTCGTCGAGCCCGCCACGGTCGTGGCCACCCACCTGACCGAGATGCTCAAGAAGCACGGCCACGAGCTCCTCACCCGGAGCGAGGTGCAGCGCCTCCTCGACAAGGTGGCCCAGACCCATCCCAAGGTGGTGGAGGAGCTGGTGCCCAACCTCCTCTCCCTGGGCAAGGCGCAGAAGACGCTCCAGAACCTCGTCCGCGAGGGGGTGAGCATCCGCGACATGGTCACCATCCTCGAGGCCATGGCCGACTACGCCGCCGTCTCCCAGGACCCCGACGTCCTCACCGAGTACGTGCGCAGCCGCCTGGCCCGGGGCCTCACCCACCAGCACGCGGGCGAGACCGGGGTGGTCAACGTCATCACCCTCGACCCCGAGAGCGAGCGCTCGGTGGTCGGCGCCCTCCAGCACACCGAGCATGGCAGCTACCTCGCCCTCGACCCCTCCCTGGCCGACCGCCTCCTGCGCGGCATCCAGGGCCAGATGGAGCGCTTCGAGAGCTCGAGCACCCCCCCCGTCCTCCTGGCCTCACCGGCCATCCGGGGCCACCTCCGGAAGTTCATCGAGCGCTTCATCCCGCAGCTCGCCATCCTTAGCCACAACGAAATCGCCCCCGGCGTCCGCATCCAGAGTCTCGGCACAGTGAGGTTGGCATGATGAAAAGACACCTGTTCAGAGGAAAAGACCCGCGCGAGACCCTCGCCAAGGTGAGGGAGTCCCTCGGCCCCGACGCCGTCATCTTCTCCACCCGCCGGGTGGAGGGAGCGGCCGAGGGAGAGCCGTTCGTGGTGGAGGCCGCCGCGTGGGGCGAGTCCCTGGCGGAGGGAGGCCCGGCCATCCCCGGCGGCGGCGCGGGCGCCCCCGCCGCGGCCAGGGCCCCCGTCACCCCCCTCCGCGAGGCCAGGCCCGCCCCCGCCGCGGGCGGCGTCCCCCCGGCCATCCTCTCCCCGGTGTTCGCCGAGCTGGTGGAGAGCGGGCTGAGCGAGGACGCCGCGCGCGAGGTCATCCTCCAGGCGGCGGGCGGCCTCTCCCTGAGCGAGCGGGACTCGGCCGAGCCCCTGCGGGAGCGCGTGGCCGGGCTGCTGACCTTCCTCTTCGAGGCGGCCCAGATCGACGAAGAACAGCTCCGATCCGAGG
>JBBTDR010000211.1:0-2414 GCA_038042665.1 Nitrospinota bacterium | reverse complement strand
ACCAGGAGGTTCTCGTGGTCCGTGGGCATGGCGCTGATGAGGCACTTGGCGTGCTCGAGGTTGGCAAGCGCCAGCATGTGCTCCTTGGTGGAGTCCCCCTCGATGTAGAGGGTTTCGCCGGGGAAGAGCTCCTTGAGGCGGGCGACGTCCTTGCCGATGACGACGTGGGGGGTCTTCGTCTTGACGAGCTCATCCAGGACGTAGTGCCCCTCCCCCTCGTAGCCGCAGAGAATCACGTGGTCCCTCAGGCGCTGGATCCGCTTCTGCATTTTGCGGTCCCTCAGGATGTCCGACAGATGGCCCTCGACGAAGAAGGCGGTGACAGTACCGATCCCGTAGGTGAGGACGCCCATCCCGGTGAAGAGGAGGAACATCGTGAAGATCCTGCCCTTCCCCGTGAGGGGGTTGGTCTCGCCGTAGCCCACCGTGGTCAGGGAGATGACCGTCATGAACAAGGCGTCGAAGAAACTCCACCTCTCGACGATCATGTAGCCGGCCACGCCCATGGCCAGGACCGCGCACAGGAGAAGTATCGGGACGAGCAACCGGCTGCGGAGGATGTCCATAAGTCCCCGTGCGGCTCATGGGGCCGCGGCTGAAGCGCGCAATCCTTCCCCGCCGGTGGAACACCGCTCCGCCAGGCCGGAGCCTCCGGCGGCCAAGAAGCCGCCTTTCCTACTTCATGGGAGTACCCAGGCGCCCATCATACGACAAAACGCCCCCTCGGCGCACGGGCCCCCGGCGGCGGGCGCGCGGGGACGGGGCGAAAGCGTCAGTCCCCCTCGGCGCGCTCCCGGGCCCCGTCCCGCGCCTCGCTGGGGCCGGTCCGGGCGACCGAGATGATGCCCTTGACCCCTCGGACCTTCTGGATGACTTCCTTCAGGTGCTCCAGGCCGCTCACCTGGACGTCGAGCTGGATGCCCGCCTTCGCCCGGGAGGTCTCGGCGGACACCCGGACGATGTTGGACTGGCAGGAGGCGATGGCCGTGCTCAGCCCGGCCAGGACGCCGGGCCGGTTCATGGCATCCACGATGAGCGAAACCACGTAGAGTTCCTCCTTCCGGAGCTCCCCCCACGAGACATCCACCAGCCGCTCCCGCTCCGACATGAGGCCGCGGACGTTGGCGCAGCTCTCGGCGTGGACCGTCACCCCCTTGCCCCGGGTGATGAAGCCCACGATGGGGTCGCCGGGGATGGGGTCGCAGCACTTGCCGAAGCGGATGAGGATGTCGTCCTGCCCCTTCACCTTGATGCTGGGCCGGAGCTTCCCGCTGACCTTGGCCACCAGCCGCCGCAGGGGAGACCGCTCCCGCTTCTCCGTCTGGCGGAGGACGTCTTCGGGCAGGAGCTTCCCCAGCACATGGCGGGCCGAGAGGCGGCCGAAGCCCACGATGGCCAGGAGGTCCTCCTCCGACGGGACGCCCAGGGCCAGGGCGGCCTCCTTGAGGGCCTCGGGCTTGAGGTAGGCGGCGGGCTTGACCCCGAGCCGGGCGAGCTCGTGGTCCAGGAGCTCACGGCCCAGGGTGATGGAGCGGTCCCGCTGGGACTGGCGGATCCAGGCGCGGATCTTCTGCTTGGCCCGGGCCGAGACGACGAACTTGAGCCAGTCCGCCGCGGGGGTGCGGTGGGGGTTGGTGAGGATCTCGACGATATCGCCGTTCTCGAGGCGGGAGCTGAGGGGGGCGATGCGGCCGTTGACCTTGGCCCCCACGCAGTGGTGCCCCACCTCGGTGTGGATGGCGTAGGCGAAGTCCACCGGGGTGGCGCCCCGGGGGAAGTTCCGCACCTCGCCGCGGGGGGTGAAGACGAAGACCTCGTCCTCGAAGAGGTTGAGCCTCACGGCGTCCACGAGGTTGCGGGGGTCGGTCTCCTCCTGGAGGCTCTCCATGATGCGCCGCAGCCACTCGAACTTGTCCGCGACGCCCTCCTCGACCTTCTCCCCCTCCTTGTAGCGCCAGTGGGCGGCGATGCCCTCCTCGGCCAGCCGGTGCATCTCCTTGGTGCGGATCTGGAACTCCACCCGCTGCCCGCCGGGGCCCATGAGGGTGGTGTGGAGGGACTGGTAGAGGTTCGCCTTGGGGAGGGCGACGTAGTCCTTGAAGCGGCCGGGGATGGGCCGCCAGAGCGAGTGGAGGAGGCCCAGGACGGCGTAGCAGTCCTTCAGCTCGTTCACGATCACCCGCAGGCCGCAGATGTCGTACACCTGGTGAAAGTCCAGGTTCTGGACTTGCATCTTGCGGTAGATGCTCGAGTGCAGCTTGAAGCGGGCGGAGACCGCGCCCTGGATGCCCGCCTGGGCGAGGGCCTCCTCGACCCGCTTCTTCGCCTCCGCGAGGTAGGCCTCGCGCTCGGCCATGCCCTCGCGGAGCTTCTCGTCGGCGTGTGGGCATTGCTTGTGCCCCTTCTCGTCAACC
>JBBTDR010000210.1:0-7147 GCA_038042665.1 Nitrospinota bacterium | reverse complement strand
AGCAGTCGCCCGAGCCGTGAGAACGCTGCCACCTGCGTTTCCTTGCCGGGTAGAATGTGGCCGAGGGGAGAGCTTCGATGCGTACGAGCTTCGCGCTCATGTCGGTCTCATTGCTTGCTGCCGTCTCCTGCGGGGGCCGGGCCGCTCCGGGGGCGGAGGGGCGCACGCATCGTCGTCTGGAGGGCCGCCATCCCAATCCTCGCGTGGCCGCGCGGGCGCGCGGCGCGGAGGGGCAGTATCGCCCCGGGGCACCGGCCAGGCAAGGCGGGGGCTGGCGCGGGCGGGGCCCTTCGGGGTAGGGTCTGGAATCCCGCCGGGGGACGGGGAGAGGGAGGCCGCCATGCTCGCCTTCATCGAGGAGTTGCTGCGCGAGGGGGGCGCCCTTGCCCTCGCCCTGGCCGGGGGGGCCAAGGGGGAGCGCAAGGAGGACCGGAGCCTCGTGAGCGAGGCCGACCGCGAGGTCGAGCGCCTGCTCCTCGCGCGCATCGCCCGGCGCTGCCCGGACGACCGCATCCTCGCCGAGGAGTCGGGGGGCGCCTCCCCGGGGGAGACCGCCACCGGCCGCCTCTGGGCGGGGGACCCCATCGACGGCACCACCCCCTCCCTCCACGGGCGCCCCCCCGGGGGGGTCTCGAGCGGGGTGATGGAGGGGGGGGCGCCCCTCGCCGGGGGCTTCTTCATGCCCGCGGCGGGGGAGCTCTTCCTCGCCGCCCGGGGCGCGGGCGCCACCCGCAACGGCAGGCCGCTCCCCCCGCTCGCCCCCCGCGCGATCGACAACCAGACGCTCTTCTTCGGCCCCTCCTCCCGCAAGCGCTTCTACAAGATCGACTTCCCGGGGAAGACGGTGGCCTTCGGCTGCGCGGCGGCGCACGTGGCCTACGCGGCGGCGGGGGCGGCCGTCTGCTCGGTGGTGGACCGGCCGAGGCTCTGGGACATCCTGGGCCCGATGGCGGCGCTCGCCGAGGTGGGGGGCTGGGCCTACTACCCCGACGGCCGCCCCCTCGGCCTCGCCAGCCTCGCCAACGGGGAGAAGGCGGACGGCCCCGTCTTCTTCGGCCTCGAGGCCAACGCCGCCCAGATGTTCCCCATGCTGGAGAAGTTCGAGAGGCCCCGCTTCTAGCCCGCCGCGGGCCGGAGGGAGAGGGAGACGGGCCGGCCCCGGCGGTGGATGAACCACCTTGCGCGGAATCACCGCCCGCCCCTCGGAAAACCCCCGGGGGGCGGGGGTTTTCCGTTCCGGGCCCTGAAACCGGAACTTTGTTCTTCATATTGGGACGCCCGGAGCCATCCCGGACGGGGTGTCCCCTCTTTTCGTCTCAAAGTAGAGACTCTTGTGCGGCGGTCCCCCCTTGTGCTAGCGTTTTTCATCCCCGCAAGCAAAAGGCCAAGCGGGAAAACAACGAGCGGCGCCCCTCGCCCACAGGGGGCTCGGCGCGGCCCGAACAGTTTCAGGAGAAACAGCAGTGACAGACGGAACGGTGAAGTGGTTCAACGACGCCAAGGGGTATGGGTTCATCACGCGGGAGGACGGAGAAGACGTCTTCGTCCACTTCTCCGCCATCCAGGGGGAGGGCTTCAAGAGCCTCCAGGAGGGCGACCGCGTCAGCTTCGAGGTCGTGCAGGGCAAGAAGGGCCCGCAGGCCGCGAACGTCAAAAAGGCGGGAGGGAGCTAAGAACCGCTTCACAGCCAGCGCGGTTCACAAAAGCGGCGGCGGGTCGCCGGGCCGCCGCTTTTTCGTCCGGCGAAACACCCCGCGATCCGGCCCGGCATCCCGCAGGGGCGGGGCATGTTACCGGCCCCTCACGCCGGATGGATTCCCGCAGGGGCGGACGGCCGTACGCCCCCGCAAAGGCAGGTGCGAACGTCCGCAGGGGCGGGTTTCAAACCCGCCCCTACGGAAACACACGGCCGCAACACCCGCAGGGGCGTTCCATGGAACGCCCCTACAAGAACCGCGCGCGGGGCGCGCCCGCTCAGTTCTTCCGGTAGCCCTTCTCCGTCATGCAGCGATCGTAGGCCGCCTCCTTATCCCCGCGGCCGAAGAGGGCGCCCGTCTCCACCATCCCCCCCTGCTCCCGGGTGGCGAGGCCCGCCCGCTGGGCGCACTCCTCCACGTCCTTGTTGCCCTGGGCCTGGGTGGCCCCCACCTTCGACCAGGTCACCGTCGAGGCGGCCCCGCACCCGGCGAGGAGGAGAAGCGAAGCGAGAACAACGGCGGTCTTCATGGCGAGAGCCTCCAGAGGGAAAGACCGGAACCCACGAAAGCGGGACAAGCGCGCCGCCCGCTTATTATATACACCCTGGGGGGCGGTGGGGGGAGGGGCGCAGGGGGCAGGCCCCCGCGCCTGCCTAAACGCGGGGCGGCCACCGAGGGCCGCCCCTACGGGAACCGAAACGGGGCAAAAGGGCCAAGGGTGTCATTCTGAACCCTTCGCGTTCGCTCGGCTCGACTGATCTCGCCGAAGCCAGGGCAGGCTCCGCGCAGCGGAGGATGCACCTCCCCCTCCCCGGAGAGCGAAAAACCCGCCTTGCGCGGAAAGCCGGGAGACGCTACTTTTCGCATTCCTCCGCTTATCATAGGCATGAGCGGAGCATGGCACGGGCGGCGCCCATCGCGTCCCGGAGGGGCGCAGCGCAGCCTCTTTCGCACCACAGGGGAGCACTCAGGTGACAGAAGGTACGGTCAAGTGGTTCAACGACGCCAAGGGCTTCGGGTTCATCACGCGGGAAGACGGGGACGATGTGTTCGTCCACTTCTCCGCCATCCAGGGAGAGGGCTTCAAGTCCCTCCAGGAGGGCGACCGCGTCACGTTCGACGTCACCCAGGGGCCCAAGGGCCTCCAGGCCGCGAACGTGAAAAAGGCGGGAGGACAATAAGAGCCGCTTCACTGGCCTGAGCGGACAAGAGACGGCCCCCCCCCCGTCTCTTGTGTGCAAACCCGCAGGAACCGTCCTGGGTGTCATTCCGGGCGGAGCGAGGAATCTACGCGGGTGGCCGCTGACGAAGGTCCTTCGCGGAGCTCAGGATGACGGGCGAAAACCTTCTCCCTTTGGGAGAGGGGGGGGTGAGGGATTGTCTGGATGTCGGCCAACTTTCGCCTACCTCTCTTGCGATGCGATTCGACCCAGGATTGCTTTCAAGGCATTGTGGTCCGCATACGCATCATTAATGAAAACAAGGAAACTACACACAGAATATGGCCGATAATAGACGTACCGCTTCCCGCGAGACGAAAGAATGGGCGATTCGCTAACTGTGATATTGGCGGGAGCCCTCGCAAAAAGAATAAGAGCCCTGATCCGGTCGGAATTATAATATTCACTCAATCCAACCGCATGTTTATCTAATTTCGAGTCGAGGAATTTCACTGCCATTTCTTCGGACTTGTCAGGCAAGAGCTTGCCGGGTGGACGAATTGTCGCAGAACAATCGATGGCAATGATTCCCTCTCGTCCCGCTTTATTGATTTGAGATAACGCTTCCTCTGCTCTTTCCTCTAATCTATTGGCGTTTTGAGGTCTCTTGCACTGAACATCTACAAGGGTGCCATTCCAATTCAAGGTCACATCCGCATCGCCCTGGCAAGTAGCACCGCTGGCACATATGCTTTCAACAGAGAAAACGTCAGCGCCTGCGTTGATCAACTTTCCCGCCAAATAAAACACAAACGCATCATTTCTCGCTCTGTTACTCGAATTGCTGGATTTTTCTCCCTCGCGCAAAATTCCGCCGCTCCCAAACGTCCTCTTAATTTTGTCTTTTAATCGATCGGGAAACTTACGAACATGCTCTTTCCAGAGATTGTAGATATCGCAGATCTCACAACTTTCGTTCATGGCAAGAATATGCTCGCGGGTTCTTAGATCTTCTTCAAAATATTCCTTCAGAAGCTTCTGATAATCCCGGGCACGACCACGAGAAACATCCAGCCAACCGCACGCATCTTTAAGACATTGCAGATGTTCTTGCCATTTCGAAATTTCCACTTTGAGCATATTCAAAACCTTCTCGTCTCTACCATCTCCATGGTCGGACTTCTGTCGCCGTTACAACTCCCCCCGGTTCGCTCTCGCCACGAAGCTCTCCAGGTCCAGGATGGTCACGCGGTCGGCGTTCGTGAGGTGCTTGGAGAGACCGCCCTTGGTGTAAAACTCCCGAAGCGTCCAGCCGCCCCCTCCGAGCACGAGATAGGCCTTGCGTTTCGGGTCGGCGAGAACCACTTCCGCCAGACAAATAACTTCAAAGGGGACCTTCTGCTCGGCGGTGCCGCTGGTCTGCTGCCACTTCATGGAGATCAGAAACTCATTCCCTCCGGAATCCTCCGCCAGCACGTCCACCTTGTGCTTCCTGCCGCCGGGCCGCGCCCCGATCTGGACTTGCTTCCTGTAAGTGTAGCCTCCGGATTCCAAGGCAGGCAGGACCATCTTCTCCAGCACATCGCCCGTGCGGGTGTCCCTGGCGGTCATCGTCAGACCCTCTTTTTCGCCAGCATTTCTTTGGCGGGCGTTCGATCACCCGTACAGCTAATCTTCCGGGGAGCGTCTCGAATTTCGATGGAAAAGCCCAGGCGCTTATACAAATCGAGAATCCGCCCCGTGGCCTGGTTCGACGCCACGACCGGCCCTTTGTGCTTGGCGAGCCACTCGGCCAAGCGCACCTGGTCCTCCCAGCCGAAGTCCTCCTTCGAATACTTGGTGAACTCCACGTCGTAGGGCGGGTCGGCGTAAACAAAGTCATCCGGTTCCAAGGGAATTTCCTTAAAATCGCCCGTGGTGAACTTCCACCCTCGTAAGCCCCGCTTATATGGAGTGAAGTCCCGCCGATAGTTGATCTTGGCGTAACGTCCAAAGGGCACATTAAATTCACCCTTGCTATTAAAACGGCATAATCCATTATAGCACGTTCTGTTTAAATAATAGAAAAGTCCCGCCGCTTCTTGGGTTTCCCCCCCCCCTCCCTGAGCAGACCGTTGAAGCGCTCCCGGTGGGCGTAGTAGAGGGCGCCGTCGTTCGCCATCTCGACCTCTCCCCCGATGACGAGCCCCTTCTTCAGCCAGCGGTAGAAGTTCCCGACGTGGGGGTTGATGTCGTTCAGGAGGGCCCGGCGGGGCCTGAGTTCGAGGGCGACGGCGAGGCCCCCGCAGAGGGGCTCGACGAGGCGGCCCTCCCGATTCTTGGCCTTGTGCGCCTCCCAGAGGGGCTTGAGGTGGGGGACGAGCCAGCGCTTGCCCCCGGCCCACTTGAGGGGGGGCCGGAGGGCGGCGCGTTCTTCCTTCTGGGCGCGTGCCGGCATGGATGGGTCCGCAGGGGCGAGGCATGCCCACCCCCCCATCCCCCCCTTGTTCAAGGGGGGGCGAGGGGGGGTCCGCAAGGGCGTTCAATTGAACGCCCCTACATAGAGGCCTGGGCGGTTGAATGATCTCCCCGCCCATCTTGCCACGCCCCCGATCCCGGAACCAGCCGGAAAATGAGGTAAGTGGCTTTGGGCGGGCAGGGGATAGATTGGCCCTCGGGGGGCGAGGCGCGCCCACCCCCCCATTCTCCCCTTGTTCAAGGGGGGCAGGGGGGGTCGGCCTTATTCAACGGGGGCGAGGGGGATGGTCTTGCTCAAGGGGGAGCGGGAGAGGTTTCGGATCATGAGGTCCCCTGTACACCTTTTTCACCGACATTCCAGCCAGAAAAATCATGCGGCGGGGCCGGGAGGGGGCAGATTGGGGGGTGTTCTCTCTCCCTCCGGGAGAGGGGGAAAAAGGGGGGCCGTCACGCGAAGTGGCGGACATTGATGGATAAAGCGCATGAAAAACTAGGGCCGGGCGATGTGGTGGTCGCGGAAGCGGTCGACCGAGGCCCGCACCTCGGCCACGGCCTCCTGGGCCCCGGCCCAGCCGAGGGCCTCGACGGTGACGCCCTCGAGCTGCTTGTAGGTCAAGAAGAAGTGCTCCACCTCGCGGAGGAAGTGCTTGGGCACGTCCTGGAGGCCCTCGAACTCGTTGAAGAGGGGGTCGGTGTGGGGGACGCCCAGCACCTTGAAGTCGTTCTGGCCCCGGTCACGCATGCGGAAGAGGCCCACGATGCGCGCCTCGATGAGGCAGCCGGTGAAGGTGGGCTCGTTCACCATGACGAGGATGTCCAGGGGGTCGGCGTCCTCGGCGAGGGTCTGGGGGATGAAGCCGTAGTCGCCGGGGTAGTGGCTGGAGGAGTAGAGGTGGCGGTCGAGGCGGAAGAGGCCGGTCTCCTTGTCCACCTCGTACTTGTTGCGGTGGCCCTTGGGGATCTCGATGATGGCGTTGGCCACCCGGGGCATGCCGGCGCCGGGGGAGATGTCCATGAAGGAGGGGCGGAGGGTCATCGGGGCTCCAGTCGGCGGGCGCCGTTGCGGGCGCTGGGGGGCCTAGTCCCAGGCGAGGCGGGGAATATACCCCACCTCGGGCACCTCGGCGCAAGGGGGCAGGCCCTCGGCCCTCTTGTGGGCCTGGATGGTCTTGAGGTGGACCAGGGCCTCCCAGAGGATGTGGCGGAAGGCGCAGCCGAGGGTCTGGTGGACGACCTCGGGGCGGGCCGGGTCGCGGCGGAGGCCATCGGGGTGGGCGGGGAGGACGAGGTTCTCCCAGTAGGCGGCCACGCTCTCCCCGTTGGCCCAGCGGCGGCCCCGGGGGACGGGGCGGGCGGCCTCGCGCTGGAGGGAGGCCGGGGTCTCCCGGGCGAGGATCTCCCGGGCGAGGGCGCAGCCGTCCCCGAGGGCGGCGAGGAGGCCGGGCATGGCGTGGAAGCGGGCGGGGTCGAGCCGCCGGTCGGCGCCCCCGGCCGAGGCCAGGGATTTATCGCGGGGGAGCCGCCCGTCCGGGAAAAAGACCGGGGCCAGGAGGTCGAGGAAGAAGAGGTAGGGGATCCAGGCGGTGTGGCTCACCTGGACCCGGATGGACCAGGCCCCCCAGCCCTTCTCCGGGCGCACCCGGTCCAGCTGGGCCTCGGTCAGGCCCTCCACCTCCCGGGCGAAGAGGCCGGGGAGGGTGGCGGCAGAGCCTACCCCGCGCTGGCCGGCGGGCGGGAGGTTGATGTTTCACCTTTTGGCTCGGGCGTCTATACGGCGCCTAGCGTAGAAGCGACCAACGTTTCCGTCGCCCCGACATCCGCGCTTGAACGAAT
>JBBTDR010000209.1:0-1239 GCA_038042665.1 Nitrospinota bacterium | reverse complement strand
GGTCGCCCCAATCCCCGCCCTTGCGTGAGACGCCCCGCCGGACGAGCGGGAGAGCGAAGAGCAGCAGGCCCAGGGAAGAGGTGGTCTTCCAGCCCATGGCCAGCGCGCTCCATCCCCCGAGGCGGACGAAGCGGCCCCGCCCCGCGGAAGGCGAGAGGAACTCCAGCAGCCAGAGCGAGACGAAGGCGGGGTAGAAGGAGGCGTCCGCGAGGTCCAGGCTGTGGGCGCCTTGGATCGCGGCGGGATGGAGGACGTAGAGCGCGAAGGCGAGGGCGCCCGCCCGCCGGTCCTCCCAGAGGCGGAGGGCGAGGAGATAGGCCGTGGCTCCGGACAGGAGTACGCCCAGGGCCTGCACCCAGCGCAGGAGGGCGGCCTCGAGCCATCCCAGGGCCGCCAGCCCCTTCAGGAGGAGCAGGAAGAAGGGGGAGGTCCCCGCGGGGGCGGGAGCGGGGCCCGCGGCCAGCCCCCACTCCAGCAGCCTCGCGTCCCAATAGGTCAGGGGAGCCTGGAGCTTGAGGGAGGCGGCCAGCAGGAAGAGAACGGCCGCCGTGCCCACCAGCCAGGCTTCAGGGGCCCGGAGCGGGGAAGCCCGGAGGGGCCCTGGCTTCCATGCCATGGAGGGGCCTCTGACGCGCTAGCGCGTGACGAGCCGGAAGGGGATTCTCTCCCGTTGCAGCAGGATGGCGGCCTGCTCGGCCTCCGAGGGGGAGCGGAAGGCGCCCACGAGCATCCGTCCCTTCCCCTCGCCGGACTCCTCGAAGACGGGATACAGGTCCGCCGCCTTGACGATGACCCGCATCACATCCGCCTCGCCGGGGGCGAGGCTCCGGGCCACCTCCAGGGCGTAGGGCAGGCGGTCCACGTAGGGGTCCTCCCCCGGCCGGAGGAGAGGCTTGAGGCGCTGGTCGAGGAAGGCCTGGGCCTGTTTCTCGGTGGCGAAGGCGCCGAGGAACAGGCGGTCGGCCGTGCCTTCCAGGAGGCGGAGGGGGACGAAGGCGGCGGGGAGGTCCGCCTGCTGGAGGAGCGCCAGCTGGCGGCGCGTGGTTTCGCGGTCGCGGTTGAGGCTGAGCACGATGCTGTAGGGCCGCCGGCTCTCCTCCGCCGGGGCGGAGTCGCCGGAGGGCTCCTGGCCCGCGAGGCGGATGACGGCCCGCCGGACGGCGGCGATTTCGGAGAGCGCCTCGTGCGGGGAGGGCTGCGGGGTCCAGGCGAAGAGCCTGCCCTCCGGCGCGGACAGAG
>JBBTDR010000208.1:0-9878 GCA_038042665.1 Nitrospinota bacterium | reverse complement strand
CCCCAACGAGGACCTGATCTCGCTCGCCGGCGCCCGCCTCGCGCCAGAGGGGGGGCGCTGAGGTGCGCCGCTTCATCCTGCGGAGGCTCCTCCTCCTCCTTCCGGTGCTGTGGGGGGTCTCCACCCTGGTCTTCCTCGTCACCCACGTCATCCCCGGGGACCCGGTGGACCTCATGCTCGGGGAGACCGCCCGGCCCGCCCAGCGCGAGGAGATGCGCAAGGCCCTCGGGCTCGACCGCCCCCTCCTCGTCCAGTACGCCGGCTTCCTCGCGGGCCTGGCGCGGGGCGACCTGGGGGCCTCCCTCCACCAGAGGCGCCCGGTGGCCGCGATGATCGCCGAGCGGGCCCCCGCCACGGCGGAGCTGGCCGCAGCCTCGCTCGCCGCGGCGATCCTCCTCGCCTTCCCCCTCGGGATGGCCGCCGCCCGCCGGGCGGGCTCCTGGCTGGACCTCGCGGCGGGGGTGCTCGGCGTGCTCGGGGCGAGCCTGCCCGTCTTCTGGCTGGGGCCGCTCTTGATCATCGCCTTCTCGCTCGGGCTGGGCTGGTTCCCGGTCTCGGGGCGGGCGGGGCCGCTGAGCCTGGTGCTGCCCGCCGCCACCCTGGGGATGGCGCTGGCCGTCATCCTCATGCGCATGGCGCGCGCGAGCCTCCTGGAGGTGCTGCCCCAGGACTACCTCGCCACCGCGCGGGCCAAGGGGCTCCCGGAGGGGCGGGTGCTCTGGCTCCACGCCCTGCGGAACGCCTGCCTGCCCCTCGTCACCATCCTGGGGCTCCAGGCGGGGGCGCTGCTCTCGGGGGCGATCATCACCGAGACGGTGTTCGCCTGGCCGGGCGTGGGGCGGCTCACCATCCAGGCCATCGCCGCGCGCGACTACCCCCTGGTGCAGGGCTGCGTGCTCTTCATCGCGGGGGTGTACGTGGCGGTGAACTTCCTGGCGGACCTGGCCTACGCCTGGCTGGACCCGCGGGTGAGGCTGGACTGATGCGCGGCCGGCTCGCCCTGCGCATCGGGGGCGCCCTGCTCGCCCTCCTCGCGCTGGGCGCCCTGGCCGCCCCCTGGCTCACCCCGCATCACCCCCACGCCCAGGACCTCGCCCGGGGGCTCGCCCCGCCCGGGCCGGACCACCCGATGGGCCAGGACAAGCTCGGGCGCGACATCGCGAGCCGGGTGCTCCACGGGGGGCGGGTCTCCCTCGCGGTGGGCTTCGCGGCCGTGTTTGCCTCGCTGCTCGTGGGGACCGCCGCGGGCGGGCTGGCGGGCTGCGCGGGCGGGGCCTGGGACGAGGGCCTCATGCGGGGGGCGGACGTCTTCCAGGCCTTCCCGGGCATCCTGCTCGCGATCGCGCTGATGTCGGTGCTGGAGCCCAGCCTCTCGAACCTGGTGATCTCGCTCGCGGCCTTCGGCTGGGTGGGCTACGCGCGCCTGGTGCGGGCCCTGGTGCTCTCCCTTAGGGAGCGCGACTACGTGACCGCGGCCCGGGCGGCGGGGGCGGGGCCGGGGCGGGTGTTCGCGCGCCACCTGCTGGCGAACCTGATCTCGCCCGTGATCGTGGAGGCGAGCTTCGGGGCGGCGGGGGCGATCGTGGCCGAGGCCGGGCTCTCCTTCCTCGGGCTGGGGCTCCAGCCGCCCGAGCCGAGCTGGGGGGCGATGCTGGCCGAGGGGCGGGACTTCCTCCTGATCGCCCCTCACCTCACCCTGTTCCCGGGGCTGGCGATCGCGCTGACGGTGATGAGCCTGAACATCCTGGGGGACGGCCTGCGGGACCTGCTCGACCCGACGCTGAGGCGCTAGATCAGAAGAGCCAGAAGAAGTACCACTTCCGCTCCTTCTTCTCTTCCTTCTTCTCCTCCGGCTTGGCGGCTTCCTTCCTCTCGGGCGCTCGCGGGGCGTCCGAGGGCTTGGGGATCTCGGGCAGGCCGACGAGGGCGCTGTGGGGGAAGCTCGTCCGGCGGGCCTCCTGGCGGAAGATGTTCTCGAGGGTGAGGCGGTGGCACTGGAGGCACCGGGCGGCCTCGCGCAGGGGGTTGTCCTGGGCGTAGCGGGCCCTGACCTTCTCCAGGTGGGCCTCCGCCGTGAACTTGGCGTGGAGGTGGCAGCTCTGGCAGTGGTTCGTCACCACCAGGTTCTCCTCGGCGGGGACGAGGGAGCCCGCCACGGCCTTCTGGATGGGCTCGCGGGCGCAGGCCCCGAGGAGGAAGGCCAGGGCGAGGGCGGTCGTCAGGGGCGGCCAGGGCTTCATCGGGGCTCCATGCCAGGGGCGAAGCGCCCCCGAGGGACGGGGCGAGCGGGCAGAGTATAGGGAGAGGCGGCCCCCCGGTCAATTTTCCCCCCATCGCCGCCCCTACCTCAAGGCCCGGCGGTAGCGCTCCATGTCCTCGATCACCCCGCGCCACTTCCGCTCCCGCCAGGCCGGGTTCACGTCCACCGCCTTGCGGATGCTCCGGAGGGCCTCCGCCGCCCTCCCCTCCCGGAACTGGAGGGCCGCCAGGCCCTGGTAGAAGCCGATGGGCTCCTCGTTCCCCGCCTCGACGATCTGGCGGCCCAGCTCCACCTCGTAGTCGTCCGCCCCGCCGCGCCGGGCGAGGCCCCGCCAGAGCCAGTAGCGGGCGGCGGGGTGGGCGGGGTCGAGGCGCACCGCCTCCTTGAGGTGGGCCACCGCCGCGTCCACCTGCCCCCGGCGCATCCGGAGGAACCCGAGCCGGAAGTGGGGGAGGAAGGCCTCCGGCAGGAGCCGGGCGGCCTCGTCGAAGTGGTAGAGGGCGGCCTCGAGCTGGCCCGCCTCCTCGGCCAGGCGGGCCAGGCCGACGTGGGCCTGGGCGTCGCCGGGCTTGGCCCGCAGGGCCCCGCGGTAGGCCTCGGCCGCTTCCTTCTTCCTGCCGAGCCGCTCCCGGGCCTCGGCCAGGGCGTGGTGGGCGGGATGGAGCCGGGGGTTGGCCCGGACGGCCTGGGCGAAGAGGGGCTCGGCCGAGGCGTGGTCGCCGCGCCGGGCGAGCTCTTGCCCTTCGTTGAAGCGCGCGATGGCCTGGGAGGGGTCGGGCGGGGCGGCTTCGGGCGGCGCGGCGGCGAGGGACTCCATCGGGGGCGCGGGCGCCGGGGCGGCGGCGCAGCCCGCAAGGGCCAGGAGGAGGAGCGGGAGCCCCACCCGGCGGAGCCCTCCCCGGCCCATCTCAGCCCTTCTTCCCGGCCCGGCGGCCCTCCACCGCCTCCCGGACGTAGGCGGCGATCCCATCCAGGGAGGCGCCGGGGGTGAAGACGGCGTCCACGCCCCGCGCCTTGAGGGCGGGGATGTCCTCGCCGGGGATGATCCCCCCGCCGAAGAGGATGACATCCTTCATGCCCTGAGCGTCCAGCAGCTCGCGGACGCGGGGGAAGAGCAGGTTGTGCGCCCCCGAGAGGATGGAGAGGCCCACGGCGTCCACGTCCTCCTGGAGGGCGGCCGAGGCGATCTGCTCGGGGGTCTGGCGCAGGCCGGTGTAGATGACCTCCATCCCCGCGTCGCGGAGCGCCCGGGCCACCACCTTGGCCCCCCGGTCGTGGCCGTCGAGGCCGGGCTTGCCCACCAGGACGCGGATCTTGCGGTCAGACACACCCACCTCTCACGCGGCGTAGTGGACGATCTCGAGCTCCCTCTTGGTGCCCACGCGGGCCAAGATATCGTCCACCCGGCGAAGCACTTCGTCCTCGATGAGGTACTCGGGACAGCCGCCGCACTGAGCGACGGGGAGGTTTTTCAGGATCACGATGTTCCTCTCCCCCGCCTTGAACGGCAGGTCCGTCCTCACCGCCTTCAATTCGGCCCCGCAGACCGTGCACTTCATGGCCTCGTTCTCCTGGTCTTCAAATCAAGCTGCCACTCTCCCGGATCCGGGCGGTACGCGGTGACAACGCGGACATTATCCCATTGAACGTCCGCCCCGAACAGCACATGGAACACTTCTTCGCCATACCGGCCAAGGATCAGATAACTCGGCAAGTACCTGTCGTCAGGATACGCCTCGACCAACTCATACGTATCCACCGCCTGCAAAATGGCCTCTCGCGGGATGAATCGGCCCGCAAGACGCATGTTGACGTGATAAGTCCAGAATATTTTTCTCCGGCGCACGCAGTCCTGGATGAATCCGAGCGGATCGGCGGGAAGTACCTGATCATCCGCCACTCCATCTCCTCCGCCGATATGCGGTGCACAAGTACCCAATACGCAATAAGCCCTGCAGCTTGGCCGTGCCCGCTACGGCGACAGGTTAGATAAAAGCATGGTGATAAAGCTCTCGTGTCTCCGGACTCAGGCGCAAACATTCCGCCAAAATTATGAGTGCGCTTTTCAGTAGACGCTCTTGTCGAGGAGTGTCTTCGAAACCTCCCGCGCTGAACTTTCCACCATGAAACAGGTTATTGCGAACACGCCGAACCAGCAGGAGCAAGCGTTCCACTTTGCTGGGAGCGCCCGGATCATTAGAACTCCAGGCAAGCCTATTGTTTACCACGGCCTGCTTCATCGGTGGGTTTAACAGTAAGTATTCACATGCCTCCTTAAGCTCGGAGCTCGCCGAGACCCTAAAGGGACCTCGAAGACTCACTGCGAAGCAATCCCAATCCGGATCAGCGTGACTTTCGTCACCTTTCAAGAAAGTGGAGTTCTTCAAAGCGAACTCGAATTTCGAGAACACAACAAAGAACTCAAGCAACAAATCACGGTCAATTGTCAAATTTTCATGTTCAAATAAGGGCATGCCCCTCATCCCCCGCCTCGACCCGGTTGCCGCCGGAGCATTCGGCCTCAGCCGCGCCAAATAGCGCCGTCAAAAGGATCGCCTTGTCATGCGCCGCCCGCAATCCTGCCAGTGCCGAGAAGCCGAGCCCCATGGTGGACAGTAACGATTTAGACTTCATCCTCTTTTGGGCGGTAGATGAGGCGATGGCTGCCAAGAATGATTTCCCGAATATTCTCGATACCCAACTCCGGGACGATTCTCCCCGCGCGTGGATGGTCAGCCAGCCGATCCGTGGCATGGAAAATCCGGCCGGCGAACACGGCCGCAACTGGAGGGGCGTCCCGGGCAATGAAGAGACAAATCGCCTCTAAATCATCGAGAGCCTGCGGGGTCCACTTTACTTCAGCCATTTCGCCATAGGTTGGCGCGCGTCCTCTTGACTGATCAGATCGCCGCGCTCCGCCTGGCGAAGGCCCTTCTCGATCTTATAAAGCAGATAAAGCCGCTCGATAGCGTCTTCGACGCTGGCGTCCTCGGGCAATTCCTCGATCGCCTTCAAGATTTGTTGTTTGGTTTCCACATCCCCGTTTTCAAGAAAGATTCTTCCGTATCGTATCACAAAATAGGAGGCTCACCCCCGGCCATGCGCCACGGATGCGCCTGCCGGCCGGGGCCTCAGCCGCGCCGCGCCAGCGAGTCCCCGGAGAACCGGACGTCCCGGACCCTCTCGTCAGCGCTCAGCGCCGAAGCGCCCTTCACCCCCCCCGGGGGGCGCAGACCACGCGGTCGCCGCCCGTGTTCTTGGCTTCGTAGAGGGCCTGGTCGGCCGCGCGGAGGAGCTCCTCGGGGCCCGCGGCCTGCCCCGGGTAGGAGGCCACGCCGATGCTCGCGGTGACGCGGACGGCGGCGCCGCCCGCGCGGGAGGCGGCGAAGGGGAGGGCGGAGATGGCCCCGCGGATCTTCTCCGAGGCCAGGCGGCCGCCGGCGAGGCTGGTCTCGGGGAGGAGGAGGGCGAGCTCCTCGCCGCCGTAGCGGGCGGCGAGGTCGGACTTGCGCAGGCCGCTGCGCCAGCAGTCGGCCACCCCGCGCAGCACCTTGTCGCCGAATTGATGCCCGTGGGCGTCGTTGAGGGACTTGAATTGATCGAGGTCGGCCAGGCAGAGGGTGAGCTCGCGCCCGTGGCGCTCGGCCCGGCTGAACTCCTGCTCGAGCCTGAGGTCGAGGTAGCGGCGGTTGTAGAGGCCGGTGAGGCCGTCCACGGCGGCGGCCTCCATGAGGTGGATGTTCTGCATGGCGAGGCTGAAGAAGCGGCCGACCGAGGAGCCGAGCGTCTCCTCGGCCCGTGCGAGGGAGCCGGCGTCCGGGAAGGCGGCCACCAGCACCCCGACGGAGCGCCCGCCCAACTCGACCGGGAGGGCGGCCGCGGCGGTGTAGCCGACGAGCGGGAAGGGAGCCCCCTTCTCCTTGTCCAGGGCGACCGGCCCGCCCGCCGCGCCGGAGAAGGAGAGGAGACGGCCCTCTTCGGCCGCGCGGCCGACCAGCCCCTGGTCCGCGAGGATGGCGGCGGGCAGGGCTTCCTCCCCGCCGAAGCCCAGGGCGTGGCAGAGGGCGAGCTCCCCTCCCCCGTGCGGGCTGGAGTAGTAGGCCAGGCCCACCCCGCCCAACACCTCGAGGACGGCCGAGAGGGCGTGGGCGCAGTGGGCGCCGGCGTCCTCGGGGCCGGCGGGGAGGGTGGCGAGGCGGCGGACGGCCTCGGCCTCCTTCCCCCAGGCGGAGACCTCCTCGGCGAAGCGCCGCAGGGAGCCCCGCAGGACCTCGTTCTCGCCCCCCAGCCGGGCCAGGAGGAGGGCCCGCTGGGCCAGGATGCGCAGGGTCACGAGGTCGAAGGGCTTCTTGAGGTAGGCGAAGGCCCCCTGCTTCACGACTTCGCTGGCGTCGCGGTCCGAGCCCCAGGCGGTGGCGAGGATGGCGTGGGCGTGGGGCTGGGCCTCCTTCAGGGCGCGGAGCACCTCGGCCCCGTTCCCGTCCGGGAGCCAATAGTCCACGATGGCCAGGTCCAGGCGCTCGGAGCGGATGGCGCGCAGGCTCTCCTCCACCCCGCGGGCGTGGATGAGCCGGGTGGTCTCGGGCTCGAAGACGTGGTCGTACAGGCCGAGGAGGCTCGCGTTGTCCTCGACGATGAGGATGGTGGGACGGTGGGCTGCCGCCACGGGGCGCCTCCTTTCCGGATGGGGACAGGTTCCCATTTTTATACCAGGAAAGGGTCCGGCGGGAAAGAGAAATCGACGGGACGGATTGGGCGCCCCCGGCGGGGGCCTCTTTGGGCCGCCCCCCGGGCGGGGCTTTGTCAGGTTGGCCCCCAAGGAACGGCAAGACGGGAAGCGGGCGCGGCGGCGGGCGGGGCGCCGCCTAAGGGTCCTTCACGAAGCGCCCCGCGATCCCGGGGGAAAGCCTCTCGGCCTCGGGGAGGAACGTGTATTTGAAGAGGCGGGCGATCTCCTCCGCGCGGCGCCCCCCGTGGTGCCAAAGCTCGAAGAACACCCACTCGATCTCTTGGTCGAAGGGGTCGGGGGTGAGCTTGCCCTCACCCTTCAGCAACTCCATGATCGCCTCGGCCGGGGCGGCGAATTTGTCGTTGTAGCGGTCGAGAATCTCGTCGGACTGCGCGAAGTAGGCCTTGGTGTATTCGGACCCGTGGCAGGCGTTGCACGCGCTCAGCATGTTCTTGCGCTTTCTCTCCTCGTTCTCGCGCTTCTTGGAGACGATCGGACTGAAGGCCCGGGCCAACCGCTCTCCTACGTCGTGGGTGATCGGCAGGGTCTTGGTCGCGCTCATGTGGCAAGTCGCGCAGGTCGGCGCGGCGCTGTAGTTCTTCCCGGCGATCCACTCCAGGCTGGTAAGGTTCATCTCCCCGATGCGCGCGCGGACGAGGAGCCCGTGCTTCGATTCCCCGTAAATCTCGATCTGGGGATGCTCCGGGCCGATGTGGCACTTGCCGCAGCTCTCGGGCCGGCGGGCCTGCGAGGACGCGAACTGATGGCGCGTGTGACAGACGTTGCACGAGCCCTTGCTGCCGTCGGGATTGGTCCGCCCCACCCCGGTGTTGGGCCAAGTCGTGCGGTCGGGGGTCCCGTCCCCGAGAATCTTCACCACGTTGCCGTGGCACTTCTGGCAGCCGCCGATCGCCTCGGAATCACCCGAGGCCAGCTTCCCCCGGAAGCTGTCAAGGGGGGGGACGTTCTCGGCGGCGCGGGAATGGGCGCTTGCGGTGAATTCCTCGGCCTGCTTCTCATGGCAGCGGGCACAGTCCTTCGGGCTGGGAATGGCGGCGATGAAGGACTCCTCGTGCTCCCAGACGTCGGGATCGTCCTTCTTAGCCTCGTGGCAGTCCATGCAGCCGACGCCGAGGGAGGCGTGACGGCTCTCCTTCCACTGGGTGACGACGGCCGGGGATTTTTCAGCGTGGCAGTTGATGCAACTCAGGTCCTTTTTCGCCAGGACGGGCTTCGGCTTCTTCTCGGGGATGAAGCGCTCGCTCTCGATATATCCCACGATGAGCAGCGAGCCCAGGAAAAAAAGGCTGAGCACCGTCACCGCCAGCTGCTTGGCCGGTAAATTCACAAGAAGGCTCCTCCGTTCAATGTTTCAACAGGCCCTTCAATACAAACAACGCGACGACCACGGCAACGGCGACAGCGAAAAACAGGCTGATGAAGGTCGCCTGCCCCGAGAACCCTTCCACGACGAGGAGCATGACCATCGTCACCGCGGCGAAGGCCCCGAAATAGAAGCCCACGTTGCGCCCCGGAAGGCGCCGCTCGATCGCGGCGTCTATCCAGGGCCAGGCGAACATGGCCGCCACGAAAAAGACGAGGCTGACGATCCCGACCTTGAAGGAGAAGAGCTTGAGATACCTGAAGACCGGCCAGAAATACCATTCGGGCTTGATGTCCGCGGGCGTGACGGCGGGGTTGGCCGGCTCGCCGAGGCCGACCGGCAAAATGATGGCCAGCTGGCTGATCGAAAAAATGAGGAAGATGCCGACGGCCAGCTCGGTCATCAGATGATCGGGATAAAACGGGAAGTACCGCCCGGACTTCTCTTCCTCCCTCGCCCCCTCTTCCTGCTCGCTGACGCCGTGCAGGCGGAGCAGGAGCAGATGAAACGCGATCAGGGCGACGGTCGCCACCGGCAGAACCGCGATGTGGAGGATGTACATGCGCGTGAGGGTGTTGGCGGTGATCTCGGGCCCGCCGCGGAGAAAGCCCGCCGCAAAATTTCCGACCAGCGGCACGGCCGAGGTGATGTTGGCGCCCACCACGGTGGCCCAGTAGGAAAGCTGGTTGTAGACGAGCGAGTAGCCCGAAAACGCGAACGTCAAAACGGCAACGAGGAGCCCCATGCCGATGAACCAGTTCAGCTCGCGGGGCCGGCGGAAGGCGCCGGTGAAGAACACCCGGATCATATGGAGAATCACCGACACCACCATCAGCTCGGCCGACCAGCGGTGCACGCCCCGCACCCACCAGCCGAAGGGAGCCTCCTGGGTGATGTAGCGAACCGACTCGAAGGCCATTCTGGGCTCGGGGACATAGTAGACAGCGAGAGAGAGCCCGCTCAGGAGCTGGATGACGAAAAGGTAGAGCGGGGTACCGCCCAGGCAGAACCACCATTTGTGCATGTGGCGCGGGATGGGCTCATCGAGCGCTTTTCGGAGAAAACCCCATTCCAGGGGGATGCGCTCATTGATCCAGCCAGCGATTTTTTCGGACACGGGCTCAGGCCTCGGGCATGGTGACGAAGATGCTGGAGCCCCGGATTTCCACGGGGTTCTGGGCCAGCGGAGAGGGGGGCGGCCCAGAAACGGGATTGCCATCCGCGTCGAACACGCCATCATGGCAGGGGCAGAAAAACGTCTTCTCCTCGGGCTTCCAGTGGACCTGGCAGCCGAGATGGGTGCAGGCGGTGGAAAACGCGCGGATGCTTTCTCCCCGGCGGACGAGAAGAAATTTCCGGCCCGAAAGATCTTCCCGCAGGAGGCTCCCCCCCTCGGGCACATCGTCCACCGTCGCGACCAGCACGTTGATCTTCCGGGCGGGCGCCTGCCTCCCGAACAGATAGAGGAGGCCGTAGAAAGCGGCGGTTCCGTAGCTGGCCACCAG
>JBBTDR010000207.1:0-10013 GCA_038042665.1 Nitrospinota bacterium | reverse complement strand
GTCTCCAGTCTCCACCCCCTTGCCATGCGACTCACCGTCCTTCTCCTCGCCGCGGCGGGGGGGCTGAGGTCCTGGCTGGTCTGGCCCCTGGCGGTGCTGCTGGCCGTCCCTGGGCGGGGCGGCCACCCCTCCCGCGGGGAAGACCGCTTCCCCTTTCCGCCGCCTCCCACCCCGGCCAGGCTGGCCGCCTGGGGGTTGGGAGGGCTCCTGGGTCTTCTCTTTTTCGGGGGCCTCCTGGAGGCCCTCTATCCCGCGCCCCAGTCGCCCGACCCTCTGGCCCAGACCTTGGCCTACGCCCGGCTGTTCGCCCGCTCGGGGGGGTTGGTCTTCACCCCGGAGAGCCCGCTCTATTTCGTCCTTTCGGGGTACTGGGAGATCTTCCTGGCCGGGCTGGCCCTCTTCCTCCCCTCGGACACCTCTCTCCTGGCCCTGGGCCAGCTGCTCCACCTGGTGTTCGGCCTGGGGGGAGCGGCCCTGGGGATCTTCTGCCTGGTGCGCCGGATCGCCCCCGGGGGGCCCCGGGAGCGCCTGGCGCTCGGCCTCTTCGGGGCGGCCCTCTTCGTGGGGATGCGGCCGGACGTCCATCACGTGCGGCTCTTCCCCCTCCTGGCGGTGGAGGCGAAGTCGGACCTCGTGGTCGTGGCGCTCCAGCTGGCGGGCGCCCTGGCGCTGGCGCGCGCGGCGGGGGAGGAGGAGGGAAGGGGGCGGGCCTCGCTCCTGGCGGGCGCCCTGCTCGGGGCGGCGGTGGGGGTGAAGGTGACGGCGGGGCTGGCGGTCCTCGGCCTGGGGGCGGCCCTCCTGGCCTATCCGCCGAAGCCCTGCCCTCCGCGCGAGAGGCTGCGGATGGCGGGCTGGGCGGCGGCGGGGGTGGCGGCCCTGGCCCTGCCGGTGGCCGTCAAGAACGCGTATTTCCTGGGAAACCCGTTCTATCCCCTGTTGTCCTCGGCGCTCGGGCGCTTCCACAACCCCCTCTACTACCAACTCATCTCCGGGGTCGGGGCGGAGCAAGCGGGAAGCTGGGCCGGCTGGGCGCTCCTCAGGCTGGCCCTTCCTTCCTTGCCCTTCCTGCTCTTGCTGGCGGGGGCGGGCTGGCCGAGGATGCTCCCCCGGGCCGCGCGGTTCCTCCTCCTCGCCTGCGCCGTCGCCGCGGGGGCGGGAGGAGCGGTGTTCGCCCGGAACTTCCCCGTCCGCTACGCGCTCTTCATCCCGGCCTTCTCGGCGGCCGCGGCGGCCTGCGTGGCCGGCGGGCTCATCGGCTGGATGCGGGAGCGCCGGGGGACGGGGGAGCTCATGGCCTCGCCGGGGGCGCTCACCGCCGCCTGGGTGCTCCTGGTGGGGCTCGCCCTCCTCCCGACCCACCTGGACAACCGCCTGAAGCGCGCCTTCCGCGCCGCGGGGAGGCCGGGGACCCTCGGGGAGAGGGTGCTCGGGGCGAGCCCCGCCTCCCACTTCCAAGCGTCTTGGAAGGAGAAGCTGCCCGCCGGGGCCAGGCCCCTGACCTTCTACCGCCCGGAGCGGCTCGTGGCCCTCAGCGCGGGCGTCCGGCCCGTGGTGGCCGTCGAGGACCCCGAGGTGGCCGCGCTGTTCGAGCGGCAGGCCGACCCCGCCGCGCTCGAGAAGGCCCTCGCCGCGCGGGGGTTCACCCACGTCTACTTCGAATCCCAGTCCCCAGCCCTGCCCGGCTTCCCCCTCAAGACCGATCCCCTCGTCGCCCGGCTGCGGGAGCGGAGCCCCCTCTGGCGCTCGGAGGGATTCGAGATCCACGCCCTGGCGCCTCCGGGCCGCTGAGGGCCCAAGGGGGGGGAATGAATCCGCCCCAGCCGGATGGGGTTCCGGCCGGCCGGGGCCGGGGATGCCCGCCGCGGTTGACCGGGCCTGTGCCCGGGATTACATTGGCCCGCCGTGGATTTCTGACACCTTCACTGGGTTTTTTCGGCCGCGGAGGGAGGGGATGAGCCGGTTCGCGCGGTTGTGCCAAACCTCCATCGGAGCCAAGCAGGTGATGGCCGTGACCGGCCTCCTCCTGTTCGGTTTCATCATCGGGCACCTGGTGGGGAACCTCCTCGTCTTCGCCGGCCGCGACGCCCTCAACGCCTACGCCCGCAAGCTGCGCGAGCTGGGCGCGCTCCTGTGGGTGGTGCGGCTGGCGCTGCTGGCCGTCTTCTTCGCCCACGTGGGCTCGGCGCTCAGGCTCTGGCGGCTCAACCGCGCGGCCCGGCCCCAGCCCTACGCGGTGGCGGCGAGCCAGGCGGCCACCTACGCGGGCCGCACCATCGTCATGAGCGGCCTCCTGATCCTCCTCTACCTGATTTACCACCTGATGCACTTGACCCTGGGGGTGACGAACCCCGAGTACCTCAAGTTCGTGGACGCGAAGGGCCTGCCGGACGTCTACCGGATGATGGTCACGGGCTTCTCGAAGCCGGCGGTCTCGGGGGTCTACATCGCGGCGATGATCCTCCTGGGGCTCCACCTCAGCCATGGCCTGACGAGCTTCTTCCAGACGGTGGGCCTCAACCATCCGGCCTACAACGCGTGCTTCAGGCGGGCGGGTCCCGTGGCCGGCGTGGCCATCGCTGCCGGCTACATCGCCATCCCCCTCGCGGTCCTGGCCGGGCTGCTGAAGCTTCCCTAGGAGGTGACGCCATGAAGCTCGATTCCAGAGTCCCCTCCGGCCCCATCGAGACGAAGTGGGACAAGCACCGCAATGAGATGAAGCTGGTGAACCCCGCGAACAAGCGGCGCTACCGGGTCATCGTGGTGGGCTCGGGGCTGGCCGGCGGGGGCGCCGCGGCCATCCTGGGCGAGCTGGGCTACCGGGTGGACTGCTTCTGCTTCCAGGACAGCCCGCGGCGGGCCCACAGCATCGCGGCCCAGGGCGGGATCAACGCCGCGAAGAACTACCAGAACGACGGCGACAGCGTCTTCCGCCTCTTCTACGACACCATGAAGGGGGGCGACTTCCGCTCCCGCGAGGGGAACGTCTACCGCCTCGCCCAGGTGAGCGCGGCCATCATCGACCAGTGCGTCGCCATGGGCGTGCCCTTCGGCCGCGAGTACGGCGGCCAGCTCTCCAACCGCTCCTTCGGCGGCGCCCAGGTATCGCGCACCTTCTACTCCCGGGGGCAGACCGGCCAGCAGCTCCTCCTCGGGGTGTACGCGGAGCTCTCCCGGCAGATCGCGGCCAAGACCGTCACGATGCACTCCCGCACCGAGATGCTGGAGCTCGTGATCGTGGACGGCCACGCCAAGGGGATCGTCGTCCGGAACCTGGTGACGGGGGCGATCGAGTCCCACGCGGCGGACGCCGTGGTGCTCGCCACCGGCGGCTACGCGCCCGTCTTCTACCTCTCCACGAACGCGATGGGGAACAACGTCACCGCCATATACCGTGCCCACCGCAAGGGGGCGCTCTTCGCCAACCCCTGCTTCACCCAGATCCACCCCACCTGCATCCCGGTCTCGGGCGACCACCAGTCGAAGCTCACCCTCATGTCCGAGTCGCTGCGCAACGACGGGCGCATCTGGGTGCCCATGAAGCAGGGCGACAAGCGCGACCCGCGGCAGATCTCCGAGAACGAGCGCGACTACTACCTCGAGCGGCTCTACCCCAGCTACGGCAACCTCGCGGCCCGCGACGTCTCCTCCCGCGCGGCCAAGCGCATGTGCGACGAGGGGCGGGGCGTGGGGCCGGGCGGGCTGGGCGTCTACCTGGACTTCTCGGACGCCATCAAGCGCCTGAGCGAGCCCGTCATCCGCGAGCGCTACGGCAACCTCTTCGACATGTACGAGCGCATCACCGGGGAGAACGCCTGCGAGGTGCCCATGCGCATCTACCCGGCCGTCCACTACGCCATGGGCGGCCTCTGGGTGGACTATGACCTCATGAGCAACATCCCCGGCCTGTTCGTCCTGGGGGAGGCCAACTTCTCCGACCACGGGGCCAACCGCCTGGGCGCCAGCGCCCTCATGCAGGGGCTGGCGGACGGCTACTTCATCATCCCCTACACCCTCAGCCACTACCTCGCGGGCCAGAAGTACGGCGCCGCCGCCGCCAGCCACCCCGAGTTCCGCAAGGCCGAGGAGGACGCCCAGGAGCGCATCCGGAGGCTCCTCTCCGTCAACGGCAAGCGCTCGGTGACCTCCTTCCACCGCGAGCTCGGCAAGGTCGTATGGGAGTACTGCGGCATGGAGCGCAGCCGCCAGGGGCTGACCAAGGCGCTCGAGCTCGTCCCGGCCATCCGGGAGGAGTTCTGGGAGAACGTCCGCGTCCCCGGCGGCGGCAAGGAGGTCAACCCCGAGCTGGAGAAGGCCCTGCGCGTGGCGGATCTCCTGGATCTGGGCGAGCTCATGTGCCACGACGCCCTCGCCCGGGAGGAATCCTGCGGCTGCCACCTCCGGGCGGAGTACCAGACCGGCGAGGGCGAGGCCAAGCGGAACGACAAGGACTTCTGCTTCGTGAGCGCGTGGGAGCACCAGGGCGCGGGCAAGAAGCCCGTCCTCCACAAGGAGCCCCTCGAGTTCGAGGCGGTCCATCTCGCCGAGAGGAGCTACAAGTGATGAACCTGACCCTGCGGATCTGGCGGCAGAAGAACGCCCAGGACAGGGGGAGCCTCGTCGCCTACGAGGCGGGGAACATCAGCCCCGACATGTCCTTCCTCGAGATGCTCGACGTGGTGAACGAGCGCCTCATCGCCAGGGGCGAGGAGCCCATCGCCTTCGACCACGACTGCCGCGAGGGCATCTGCGGCATGTGCTCGCTGGTCATCAACGGCCTCGCCCACGGCGGCCACAAGGGCACCACCACCTGCCAGCTCCACATGCGCCACTTCAAGGACGGCGACACCCTCACCATCGAGCCCTGGCGCGCGCGGGCCTTCCCCGTCCTCCGGGACCTCGTGGTGGACCGGAGCGCCTTCGACCGGCTGATCCAGGCGGGCGGCTTCATCTCCGCGAACGCGGGAGGTGCCCCCGACGCCAACGCCATCCTCGTCCGCCGGGATGACGCCGAGCGGGCGATGGACGCCGCCGCCTGCATCGGCTGCGGGGCCTGCGTGGCCTCCTGCCCGAACGGCTCGGCCATGCTCTTCGTGGCGGCCAAGGTCTCCCACCTGGCCCACCTGCCCCAGGGCCACCCCGAGCGGGCCCAGCGCGTCCTCGGCATGGTGGACCAGATGGACCGCGAGGGTTTCGGCAACTGCACCAACCACACCGAGTGCGAGGCCCTCTGCCCCAAGGAGATCAGCGTGAGCCACATCGCCAAGCTCAACCGCGAGTTCATCCGCGCGGCGGTGCTGGAGGGGTAGGCGAAGCGGCCGCGCCACGAATGAAACGGCCGGGGGCTGAACGCCCCCGGCCGTTTTTCTTCGGGCGGCTACCAGAGGCCCAGCGCCTTCCACCAGAGCCCTCCGACGCCCACCCAGATCACGATGTTGACCACGCTGACCAGCAGCCCCAGTCCCCACCATTCGCCCAGCGTCACGTAGCCCGAACCGAAATACATGGGCGCGGGGCCGGTCCCGTAGTGGGTCATGCTGCTGAACAGGCTGCTGAAGGAGGCCGGCGGGAGCCCCGCGGAGAGGAGTGGGGCGAAAGGGGAGGAAGGATTTCAGAGGCAGTGGCAATTTGCATCAGGGAGGCGGAATGGCCCAGTTCACTCCTGGCCCTGGAGGGAGGCGTAGTTCGGCCCGCGGTCGAAGAAGGGGAGCTTCCCCCGGCGCGCGCGGATGAACTGCCGGAAGGCCGAGGTCCCCGGCGGGTCGAGCCGCAGGGTCTCGGGGTTCAGGATCACGCCGTAGTGGCGCATCGCCTGGTCCATGCTCACCTTGCCCTGGAGGACGTCCTCGCGCACGCGCTCGGGCTCGCGCTCGAGGGGGTCCCCCCAGCCGCCGCCCCCGGTCGTCACCACGCGGAGGAGATCCCCCTCGCGCAGCGCCAGGCCGCCGCCCAGGGCGGGCGCCTCCCGGGCCACGGGCGTCCCGGGGCTCGAGGTGATGCTGAAGCGCCCGCCCGCCCGGCCTCCGTTGACTCCCCAGGGAGAGAGGTAGGAGCGGTCCGAGAGGGCGAAGACCTCGCAGTCGCAAAGGAGGCGGACCTCCTTCACGAGGCCGAGCCCGCCCCTGTGCCTGCCCGCCCCGCCCGAGTCCTCCGCCAGGGCGAAGCGCTCCACCCGCGCGGGGAACTCCTCCTCGAACTCCTCGGCCCAGAGGGAGAGCCCCGCGGGGGGCAGGAGCAGGCCGTCCTGCCCGTCCCCGCCGGGCCGCGCCCCCGTCCCCGCCCCCAGGGGCTCCCGGAAGAGGAAGAAGCGGCCCTTCGGGTCCCTCCCGCGCAGGCCCCACCAGTGCCCGCCCTCCTGATCGGCCGGGGCCCGCCCGCGCGTGGCGGAGCCCAGGGCGCCGAGCAGGAGGCTCCGCAGGCGCTGGAGGGTGAGGGCGCCCATGTTGGTGGCGGCGGGGAAGGAGGGGGTGATGAGGCTCCCGCCTTCCGGGAAGACGATCTCGACGAGGGGGGCGAAGCCCTCGTTCCAGTCCTCCCCGCCCAGCTGCTGGAGCACGGGCGCGAGCCACATTTTGAGGAAGGCGCCCCCGTCGCGCTGGGCGGGCCAGTTGATGGGTCCCCGCGCCTGGGCGGAGGCGCCCCGCAGGTCGAGCCGCAGCCTGCCGTTCCCCTTGGTGAGCCGCAGGCGGAGGGTGTGGACCCTGCCCGGGTCCACGCCGTCGGTCTCGATGTGGTCCTCCATGCTCCAGGCGCCGTCCGGGAGCTGGGCGAGGAGGGTCTCCCGGGCCGAGCGCCGGGCGTTTTCGAGCAGCCCGCCGAGCGTCTCCAGGAAGGCCTCGGCGCCCAGGCGCTCCATGGCCTCGGCGAGGCGGGCGGCGCCGCCCCGCGCGGCGGCGGCCTGGGCCTCGAGATCGGCCATCAGGTCCTCCCGCCGGCGGCTGTTCCGGAGGAGGAGGCCGAGGGCGGTCTCGTTCCATTTGCCCCCCTCCCAGAGCTTGAGGGGGGGGAGGATGATCCCTTCCTGGAAGACCTGGGTGGCGGTGGAGGAGAAGCTGCCCGCCGAGACCCCGCCCAGGTCCTCGTGGTGCGCCGCCGCCAGGAAGAAGCCGGCCAGCTCCCCCCGGTGCCACACCGGAGCGCAGCAGCCGACCTCGGCGGGCCGGCCCACGGAGCCGCCCAGGTGGGCGTCGTTCCAGAACAGGAGGTCGCCGGGCCCGAGGCCCCGGGCGGCTCCGCTCTCGATGAGGGGGAGGACCGAGGCGGTGACGGGCCTCCCGGTGAGCTTGCGGCCCTGGCGGTCGAAGCAGGCGGCCCCGCACAGCCCCAGCTTGCGGATGTAGCGGGAGCGCGCCGCCCGCCGGAGCAGGCCCTCCATCTCGCGCTCGGTGTGCTCCAGGGTCCCCGCCACGAGGTCTTGGAGGAGCCGCGCGCTCTGCCCGCCGTCCTCGCCCGCGCGGGGGAGCTGAATCCGCAGGTTCCCGCCGGGGTCCACCTCGGCGGAGGCGCCGGGAGGGAGGAGCGCCGTGGAGCCCGCCTCCTCGATCAGGGCGGGGCCGTCGAAGCGGCTGCCCGGCGAGAGGGTGCGGCGCCCGCGGACGATGAAGGGGATTTTTTCTCCCCGGGAGGCGGAGGCGTCCCTCCCCAGGGCGGAGGCGGCGTCCGGGCCCCCGCCGCCCAGGAGCGCCGGGCGGCCCCCCGCCCCCAGCTTGCCCAGGGCGGTCAGGCGCAGGCGGGTGATCTCCACCGGCTGGCGCTCCCGCCGGTCGGAGCCGAACTGGTACCGGAAGGCCTCGTGGAAGCAGGCGAGGGCCGCCTCGATGGAGGAGGCGAACGAGGGGGCGGGCGGGAAGTCGATCCGCGTCTCCCAGGAATCGCCCCGGTAGCGCAGGTCCGCCGCCCGCAGGAAGAGCCAGGAGTCGCGGGGGACTCCGGCGGTCTCCAGGTCCTCCTCCGCCTCCTGTTCCAGCTCGCGGAAGCGCCGGTCGAGCTCCTCCTCGCCGCCTTTGCCGATGGCGAGCCCGGCCGGGCGGGCGTATTCGTTCCGCCGGTCCGGGTCGAGCAGCCCCGCCGCCCCGAACCAGGCGGGCAGGGGAGGGATCACCACCTCGCCCATCCCCAGCTCGCGCGCCACCCCGGGGGCGAGCAGCGGCCCCGCCCCTCCGTAGGCCACGAGGAGGTAGTCCCGGAAATTCTTCCCCGCGCCCGCGGCGGCCCTCCGGATGCGGCTGGCGATTGCCCGGTGGGCGGCCTGGACGATCTCCCAGGCGGCCTCCTCGGCGGAGCCCGCCCCGAGGGCGCCCAAGCCCCGCTCGGCGGCGGCGCGGTCCAGGGGCAGAGTCCCTCCGGCCAGGGCCTCCGGCGCCCAGCCGAGGACCAGGAGGGCGTCGAGGAGGGCGGGCTCCTTCCCTCCCTTGCCGTAGCAAAGGGGGCCGGTCTCCGCGGGGACGCACCGGGGGCCCAGCCCGGCTCCCGCCTGCGGCCCGGCCCAGGCGGCGGTGAAGGCCCCGACGGGCAGGCAGGCCACCTCGAGGCCGGGCAGCCCCCCTCCGCTCTCGGCCGGGCGATCCGGGGAGAGCGGAAGCATCCCGTCCTCGATGAGGGAGAACTTGGTGGAGGCGCTCCCGACGTCCAGGGCGATGACCCGCCGCAGCCGGGCGGCCCGGGCGAGGGCGGAGGCGGCGGACATCCCGCCCGCCGGGCCGGAGTGCCCCGCCAGGAGGGGCTGGGCCAGGCCCTTGCGCGCGGGGATGGCGCTCCCGTCCGAGCGGAGGAGGAGGATGGCGGTGTCCTGCCGGGGGGACTCCGCCGCCCGCACCGCCGCCTCGCCCAGGGTGCGGCGGAGGAGGAGGCCGCAGGCGGCGTCGAGCAGGGCGGCGCGGGCGCGGGCGTGCTCGCGGGCGCCGGCGGGAAGTTCGCCGGAGAGGGAGAGGCGGCAGGCGGGGTGGGCCTCGGCGAAGATCTCCCGCACCCTCCGCTCGTGGGCCGGGTTGGCGGGGGAATGCAGGAGGCACACCCCCGCCGCCTCCACCCCCCACTCCTTGAACTGCCGCGCCGCCGCGCGGACGGACTCCTCGTCCAGGGGGGCGGCCTCTTGGCCCGCCGCGTTCATCCGCCCCCCCACCTCGCACGCCCGGCCGGGGGGGACGAGGGAGAAGGGAGGCTCCTCCCCTCCGCCGGGCTTCCCGCCGTGCCATTCGAGAAGGAGGCGGAAGCCCGCCGTCACGAGGAGGCCGAGGGGGAGCCGCTCCTGGGCGGAGAGGGCGTTCGTCACCGCGGAGGTGGAGTGGATGAGGGCGCGGATGTCGGCCGGGGCCGCTCCCGCCTGCTCCAGCACCCGCTGGATGGCCAGGGCGGAGGAGCGGGCGGGGCCGCCGGGGTCGGTGGGCGCCTGGGAGAGGAAGAGGGCGTTGTCGCTCAGCCGGTGGGCGAGGGCGTGGACGAAGCCGCGCCCGTGGTCCAGGCCGATCCGGATGGGGCCCTGGGGTGGCATGTCGCGCCGGCACGCTCCTGATGGAAGGGGCCATCCTCCCTCTCCCTTCTCTCCGCGCGGGGAAGGGGGGACGACGCGCCTTGACGGCTTCTTTCACTCTAGCGGGAAGCGGGCGGGGATGAAAACGCGGAGGGGGAGACCCGTCAGGCGATCCGGGCGGCCTCCTGGGCCAGCCGCTTCCAGCGCGCGGCCTCCTCGCGCATCTCTCTTGGGGGAAGGGGTCCCTTCTCGGTGACGTAAAAGGTGATGAGGCCGGGCGGGACGGGCTCGAAGGTGATGTTCGCGCAAAGCTCCGGCGCCTCTTCCCAGACCTCCCGGCCCGGACCCTCCTCAAGCGGAATGTCGTGGGATGAGAGCTCCGCGTTGATCTTGAAGGTGTCGGCCAGGATGGCGCAGGGCTTCCCCAGGGAGCGGGCGGCCAGGGCGGCGAGGTGGCTCCCCGCCTTGTTCACGGCGGCCAGGTCGCTGCATATGGCGTCCGCGCCGAGGAGAAGGAGGTCGGCCTCCCGCATGGCGAGGGCAATCT
>JBBTDR010000206.1:0-3860 GCA_038042665.1 Nitrospinota bacterium | reverse complement strand
CTTCTACGACGGCATCTCCACCCTGGCCCACGTCCTGCGCGGGGCGGGGGAGCCCGGCTACTCCCTGGCGGGGATGTCCGTCTCGGCGCTGCTCTCGATGATCTTCATGCCCTTCCTCATCTTCGGCTGGGGCCCGGCGCCCGAGCTGGGGATCGCGGGGGCCCCGCTGGCCGTGGGCCTCGGGCGCATCGCGGGGACCAGCGTGGTGATGGGCTTCCTCTTCACGGGCCGCTCCCGGCTGGAGCTGCGCTGGGGGCACCTGCGGCCCGACTGGCCGCTCTCCCGGCGGCTCCTCGTCCTGGGCTGGCCGGCCGCCACCCAGAACCTCCTCGAGCGCGGCTCGAACCTCATCCTGGTGCGCATCCTCTCGCTGTTCGGGCCGGTGGTGGTGGCCGCCTTCGGGGTCGCGAACCGCATCACCAACGTCTCGCGCATGCCCGCCTTCGGCATCCAGGCGGCCGTGCGCACCGTGGTGGGCCAGAACCTGGGGGCGGGGCGGCCCGGGCGCGCGGTGCAGGCCGTGCGGCTCTCGATGTGGGTGACCGCCTTCTGCATGGGGAGCATCACCGTGGGGCTCTTCGCCTTCGCCCCGGAGGTGATGGTGTTCTTCGGCTTCAGGGGCGAGGGGACGGAGGTGGGGGCCCTCTGCCTGCGCATCATCGCGGTGAGCCTGCTCTTCGAGTCCGCCCGGCGCGTGCTGGCCGGGGCCTTCCACGGGGCGGCCCAGACCAAGCCGCCCATGATCGTCGAGGGCGTGGTGCGCTGGCTGGTGGAGGTCCCGGTGGGCTACCTGGCCGCCGTCACCCTGGGCTTCGGAGGGCCGGGGGTGTGGGGCACGGTCGCGGGCGGGCAGGTGATGGCCGGGGCGGCGCTGTTCGTGTGGTTCTTCTGGCGGACCGCCCCGGAGGGGCTCGCCGCCCAGCCCGCCTTCCGCGTGCGGCGCGAGCCGGAGGAGGCCCCGTGAGGCGCCCGGGCGGCCCGCGCCGGAGCTCTGGTCACTCCACGGGCGCCTGGGCGGGGGCGCTTGAGGTGAGGAAGATCAACGCCGCCGCCAGCCGCCCCAGCGCGGCCTTCCGCATGGGGAAACCTCCTATCTACACACGATCGGCCCGAGGATGAAGTACTCGCCCCAGGCGTCCCACTGGGGGTCGCGGAACCGGACGCGGGTCAGCAGCGCGCCCTGAGCGTCGAAGAACTCATCGCCGGTGTAGAGGCGGCGCCGGCCGGCGCAGTCGATGACGTAATGCGTTATGCCCCGGGCCGTCTGGTTTTCCTCTCCGCCGCGCGTATGGAAGGGGACATCCTCCCGGGGCCAAGCATTGACCCTCAGCCGGGCCAGGTCGAGGTAGAGCAGGCAATCCTTGGTCTCCCGCATGCCCGGCAGGCATTGGCCGCGCGTGTCGGCCTCCACCAGCCCGCCCGGCTTGCGGGCGTTGATCCGGTACTCCCGCAGGGTGGCGCCCCTGCGCTCGTACTCCACCCACTCCTGCGCCCCCGCGGCCGAAGCCGCGAGCAACACCATTCCTGCCAGCAGTCCACACATGGCTATGCGCACGGCGACTCTCTCCTCTGGGAACGGACGGATATTCGCGATGGAGGGGATGATACCACTTTCGGAGGTCGGCCCGGAGGGCCCCTGCCCGCGCACCCTCCCTGTGCGGCGTTCTTCCTGGTAATGGGTCAATTTGGCGGTTCCGTTGTCATTCCGAGCCCTTCGCTTCGCTCAGGACAGGCTCCGCGAGGAATCTTCGTGAGTCGCCACGCTCGTAGATTCCTCGGTCGCTTCGCTCCCTCGGAATGACATCCTTTGTCCGTCTTGCAAACTGACCCACTACCTTCTTCCTTGCATTCGATTTCCCTCATCCCTTTTATTGTATAATCTCCATATCATCCCAGGCGAACCGGGCGCGGGGCGGGCCTCGCCCGGGGAGGAGGACGGACCGATGCCGACGAACGAGAACGGACCGATGCCCAAGAACATCGTGATCTGCTCGGACGGGACGGGGAACACCACCATCAAAGGGCGGGGCACGAACGTCTTCAAGCTCTACGAGGCGGTGGACACCGAAGGCCACAAGACGAACCTCACACATACCCCCCAGATCGCGATCTACGACGACGGGGTGGGCACCGAAGGCCTGAAGTTTCTCAAGCTCCTGGGCGGAGCGTTCGGCTGGGGCCTGGGCCGCAACGTCCGGCAGCTCTACGCCGCCCTGGTGCGGGTGTACGAGCCCGGGGACAAGATATTCCTCTTCGGCTTCAGCCGGGGCGCGTACACCGTGCGCACCCTGGCCGGGCTCATCGTGAACTGCGGGATCATCAAAAGAAGCGAAGAACTCTCGCCGGATGAAAAGCTGCGAGAGGCCGTCTTTCTAACTTACCGGTACCAATACCGCGCCCTGTACAAAGCCTTATTGGATCGGCTGGCGGAGCTTGTCGGACTGCCGAGGCTCTCCGAATGGATTCTAAGTTCGTGGTGGGGCGTCTGCCGCGGAGAGGCGCACCCGGGCGAGGTCCAGTTCATCGGGGTGTGGGACACGGTGGACGCGGTCGGCCTTCCCTTGGACGAGCTGGCGGAAATCATCAACCTGATTTTCTACCGGTTCAAGTTCTCGACCCGCAATCTCAACAGCATGGTGAGAAGGGCCTGCCACGCCCTTTCCATCGACGAGGAGCGCCACGCCTTCCACCCGGTCATGTGGGACGAGGAAAGGGAGAACAAGACGAACCCCCGGATCGAGCAGGTCTGGTTCGCGGGCGTCCACTCCAACGTGGGCGGCGGCTACCCGAAGCAGGGGATGTCGCTGGTCTCGCTGGATTGGATGATGGAAAGGGCCGGGGCGTCCGGCCTCCGCTTCATCGATCACGACCGGAAGCTTTATCAGGAGCACCAGAACGTCAACGACAAGCTCTACGATTCGCGCGCGGGCTTCGCGGCGTATTATCACTACACGCCCCGCGACATCTGGAGCATCTGCCAGGAGAGCAACGCGAAACCCAGGATCCACGTCAGCGCGTTCGAGCGGATCGCGCAGGGCACGGAGGGCTACGCCCCGGCGAATATCCCGAGGAATTTCAAGATCGTCGAGACGAGAGGATCGGGGAAAGTTTTCGACGGCGCCGTGACGGCGATCCGAGACGCGCTTCGCAAGAACAAATCCCCCCTCGACCTCGTCCAAGAGGAGGTGGGCCTGAGAAGAAGGTTTCACGTCTATTTTGTCGTTTCGTCCATCGTGGGGCTCATCACCATCCTTTCCTTCGGCGTGGAAGATGCCTCGTGGAAGTCCGTCCTAAGGGTCATCGGGTCCGTTGTTTCGCTGAACCTCGTTGCGATGTTGGAGCTGCTCCATAGAGGCTGGGCGAAGCACCCTTCCGCGGCCGCCATGCTTATATTCATGCCCATTTGCTGCTACCTCGTCGGCAACATTGAAAAAAAGAAGATGGCCCGCACTATCGGTGAGTTCTGGTCCGGGCTGCGGGCCACCTTGAAGGGCAATCTCCGAGCGGCGGGCGGCGGGACTTGAACCTAGCCGCACACCCTCGCCGCCAGCTCCTGGATGCTCTCCAGGCCGCCCCAGGATTCCCTCAAGAAGCGGATGCGGGTGAGGAGCTCGCCCCGGAAGTTGTGCCACTCGCGCCAGCGCAGGCGCTGGCGCTTCCCCGGGCAGTCGATGGCGTAGGCGAGGGTCTGGCGGGTGGCGATGAGGTGGCTTCTCGGGTGGCCGGGGTAGGCGGGGAGGTCCAGCGCGTGATCCCCCTTGGGCCCCTTCTCCAGCAGGGAGAGCATGAGCCGCCGGGCGTCCTCGGTGACGTAGATGCACTCGGCGCTCTCCCGCGTCTCCACCATGCAGGCCCAGCGG
>JBBTDR010000205.1:0-2574 GCA_038042665.1 Nitrospinota bacterium | reverse complement strand
TGAGCGGCAAAACGCCTCGGAGAGTTCTCTCCGGAGAGGGTTTCTACGAATCCCCGTCCGGGGCGAGGTTCAGCCTCTGGATCCAGTAGTGGCGGGAGAGGAAGCGGACGTTCGAGGGGCTCACGGAGTAGAGCTTCGCGGTCCGGCCCTCCACCCCCCGCATGTTGCCCAGCTGCTGGTAGAGGCGGATGTGGAATTCCTCGGGGGCGAAGGGGGTGGTGACCAGGATGTTCACCGTGGCGGGGGCGCGGTCGAGGCGCTCCTGGAGGGAGGGGGCGATGCGGGCGGGCCCGGTCACATGGCCGTGGCCCACGTAGGCCGCGGCGACCGCCAGGGCCGCGATGAGGAAGCGGATGGTGGGGTGCTTCAGGAGCGCCCGCAGATCGGTCTTCATCTTCCGCCGGTTCCCCGCTTCCTAGGAGGGCCGCCAGACCATGCCCCACCGCTCGATGGTCCATTTCTCGAGGGGCACCAGGATGGAGCGGTCCGTGATCATCCAGATGATGCCGATGAGGAGGACGCCGAGGAAGACCTCCTCGACTTTGTACTCCCCCGCCGAGACGAAGATCATGAAGCCCAGGCCCCGGTTGCCGCCGATCATCTCGGCCGCGATGAGGGCCCGCCAGCCGAACCCCATGCTCATCCGGACCCCGGTCACGATGCTGGGCAGGGCGCCCGGCAGATAGACCTGGAGGATGACGTGCCAGCGGTTCCCGCCGAGGGTGAGCACGCTGTTCTCGAAAGTGCGCGGCACGCCGCGCACCCCCAGCAGGGTGTTGAAGAAGACCAGCCAGAAGATGGTGTTCAGCAGGATGAAGAGGGTGGTGAGCCAGCCGACCCCGAACCAGACGATCGCCAGGGGCACCCAGGCGATGCCGGAGATGGCGTTGGCGAAGACGCCCACGGGCTCCAGCGCCTGGCCCAGGCGGCGGCTCAGGCCCGCCAGCATGCCCAGGCCGATGCCGAAGGGGATCCCCACGATGAGCCCCAGCACCACGCGCCCCATGCTGGAGAGGACGTGATTGGTGAACAGGCAGCTCGAGTGCATGAGGAGCACGCCCGAGGCCGGGCAGCCTTCCTGGAGGGTGAAGACCGCCTCGATCACGGAGCGCAGGGGCGGGATGTAGACCGGCTTGAACCATCCCTTGTAGGTGTTGAGCTCCCAGAGGCCCAGGAGGGCGAGGAAGGGGAGGGAGCCGAGGGCGATGCTGCGCATCCGCCTCCGGTCGATTCCCAGCCTTGTGGCCATGAAGGCGGTGACGGTCGCGTTCATCGCTGCACGAGCCCCCAGCGCTGGATGGTGTCCGCCTCGAGGGGGCGGAGGAGGTAGCGGTCCAGGGTGATCCACATGAGGCCGATCATGACCATCCCGAGGATGACCTGGGCGGTGAGGTCCACCTGCTGCGCCGTGAAGATCATCCAGCCCAGGCCCCGCCGGCCGGCGAGCATCTCGCCGGCGATCACCGCCCGCCAGCCGAAGCCGATGCCCAGCCGCGCGCCCGTGGCGATGGAGGGGAGGGCGCCGGGCAGGATCACGTCCCGGGCGACGCGCAGCCGGGAGGCCCCCAGGGTCCGCATGGCGTTGATGTAGATGCGCGGGATGCTCCTCACCCCGACGAGCACGTTGAACGCGATGGGGAAGAGGCAGGTGTAGAGGATGACGAAGATGACCGTCTGCTCGCTCGTGCCCCACCAGATCATCACGATGGGGAGCAGGGCGATGCCCGCAATGGACTGGAAGAAGTTCAGGATGGGGTAGAACATGTCCGAGACGGTGCGGTTCAGCCCCAGGAGGATGCCGAACGGGATGCCGATGCCCAGCCCCAGGCCGCTCCCGATGAGGAGCCGCCAGACGGTGTTCCAGATGAAGTCGGGCAGCAGCCCCTTCCACAGCATGTCGAAAGAGGAGAGGACCACCGAAACCGGCGACGGCAGGTAGCGCTCCGGGCGGGGGATGATGAAGCCGGAGAGGAGGGCCCAGAGGGCGAACCCCCCCACCAGGACGCAGACGAGCTCGAGGCCGCCCCGGTGGAGGAAGCGGTGGAGCTTGGGGTTGCGGCGGCCCCATCCGCCGGCGGAGGGGCGGCTCAAGCCGGTGGAGGGGACACTAGCCGTCGCCATCGCGCACCTCCTCGCGCACGAGGGAGAGTATCCGGTCCCGCGCCTGGCTGAAGGCGGAGTCGGCCATCACGTCCTTCCACACGCGGCCCTCGCGCGGCAGGTCGATCCTCACGGTCGCCTTCAGCGTGCCGGGGCGCCGGGTGAAGATGAAGCAGCGGTCGCCGAGGAAGGCCGCCTCGTCCACGTTGTGGGTGATGAAGAGGATGGTCTTCTTCGTCGCCATGGCGATTCGGTTCAGCTCCTCCTGGAGGGTGATCCGCGTCTGGGCGTCCACGGCGGCGAAGGGCTCGTCCATGAGCATGACGATGGGGTTGGCGCACAGCGTCCGGGCGAGGGCCACGCGCTGCTTCATCCCGCCGGAGAGCTCGTGGGGGTAGCGGCCCTCGAAGCCGGTGAGCCCGACCATGTCCACGAACTCCTGCACCCGGCGCTTCCGCTCGGCGGCGGGCACGC
>JBBTDR010000204.1:0-6659 GCA_038042665.1 Nitrospinota bacterium | reverse complement strand
GAGGCCCCCCTTCTCCTCCGGGTCATAGCCGCTGGGCTCGCCCAGGCCGAAGAGGACCTCCCCCGAGGGCGAGGTCACCTGCTGCACGGCGTAGGGCTTCCAGAGGGTCCCCCGGTTGGCGACGGCGGCGATCATGTTCGCAGCCTGCATCGGGGTCATCAGGTTGAAGCCCTGGCCGATGGAGACGCTGATGGTCTCGCCCGGGTACCATCTCTCCTTGAAGCGGCGCTGCTTCCACGCATCGCTGGGGACGAGGCCCCCCTTCTCCTCCGGGTCATAGCCGCTGGGCTCGCCCAGGCCGAAGAGGTGGGAGTAGCGGGCGATCCGCTCGATCCCGAGCTTGTTCCCGACGGTGTAGTAGTAGACGTCGCAGCTCTGGGCGAGGGACTGGACCATGTCGATCGGGCCGTGCCCGCCATCCTTCCAGTCGGCGAAGACGCGCCGCCCGAAGGGGAAGGAGCCGGTGCAGACGATCGATTCCTCCGGCCGCACGATCTTCTCGTTGAGGGCGGCGAAGGCCATGACGATCTTGAAGATCGAGCCCGGGGGGTACTGGCCGCGAAGGGAGCGGTTCTCGAGGGGCTTCAGCGGGTCGTTCATGATCCCCCGCCAGGCCCTCGACCGGAGCCCCCCCGCGAACTGGTTCGGGTCGATGGGCGGGTTGCTGACCAGGGCCAGGATCGCGCCGCTGGCCGGGTCGAGGGCGACGATGCCGCCCTCGTATTCGCGGAAGAGTTCCTCGGCCTTGGCCTGGAGGGCGTCGTCCACGGTGAGGTGGATGTTGTTGCCCGGCTTCTCGACGAAGGGCCGCACCACGCGCAGCTCGCGCCCGTAGGCGTCCACTTCCACCTGCTTGAAGCCCGTCTCGCCCCGCAGGTAGCTCTCGAAGGAGCGCTCCACCCCGTACTTGCCCAGCAGGTCCCCCTGGCGGTAGTTGAGCTCGGCCAGCTCCTGGAGCTGCTGGCCGTCCACCTCCCCGAGATAGCCCAGCACGTGCCCGCCGCGCCGCTCGGTGCGGTAGTGCCGCAAGGGGGCCACCTGGATGTACACCCCGGGGAAGTTGGGCCGTTGCTCCTCGAAGAAGGCGACGGTGTTCCGGTCCACGTCCGCCTTGATGAGGAAGGGCCGGAAGGGATTGGCCCGCCGCACCTTCGCGCGGAGCTCGTCGTAGGGCTGGTCCGTCATCCGGGCGAGGTGGCGGACGGTGCCGTTCAGGTCGGGAGAATTCTCCTTGACCAGGTAGAGGTTGAACGCGGCCCGATTGTCGGCGAGGAGGCGGCCATGGCGGTCGTAGATGAGCCCGCGGGGGCTGCGCACCACGCGGTAGGCGATGCGGTTGTTCTCCGAGAGGACGCGGAACTTCTCCCCCTGGAGCACCTGCAGGTGCCAGAGCCGCAGGAAGAGCACCATGAGGCAGAGGCTGAAGGCCAGGGCCAGCCACTGCATCCGGCGGCGCATCCGGTCGGGGGTTTCCCCGCCCGTGCGGCCGAATCCGGCGCGGAACATGGCTCAGGACCTCTCGGGATAGGGGGTGCCCGCCGCGGAGGGGAGCACCCGCTCCTCCGCGCCCGCCAGCAGCCCCAGGATGAGGGGAGCCAGGCAGGTGTTCAAGAGGATGGTCTTGCCGGCCTCCGGCCAGTACTGGGAGGGGATGGGCACGTCCGGCACGAAGATGAACAGCAGGGCGGCGGACAGCGCCGCGCTGAAGGTGGTGGCGGGGAAGATCAGGAGGGCGTGGAAGAGGGCCTCCCGGCCGGAGACGTTGCGCTTGAGGCTCCCGGCGGCATGCCCGATGAGCCCTTTCGCCAGGGCGCTCGCGCCGAGGAGGCCGCCGGAGAGCGCATCCTGCAGGAGCCCGAGGAAGAAGCCGCCGACGAGGCCCGTCTCCCGGCCCCGCTGCAGGCCCAGGAACACCGTGATGAGCACCATCCCGTCCGGCCTCGCGCCGATCCAGGCATTGAAGTACTCCGCCACCGAGGCCTGGAAGATGATCGCCCCAATCACGATGAGGGAATAGAAGATGGCGATCATGGCTGGCCGTTCTCCTGGCCTGGTGTCATCATGACCAGCACCTCTTCCAGGCGGTTGAAGTTCACCGCGGGCTTCGCCTCCACCCGGCGGAAGAGGCTCTCGCCCAGGGGGCCCACCTTGGTGACCCAGGCCACCGGAAGCCCCTTGGGGAACACCCCTCCCAGGCCCGAAGCGATCAGCAGGTCGCCCTCGCGCACGTCGCTGTCGGTGGCGAGATAGCGCACCTCCCCCTCCCCGCCCGGCGCCATGGAGAAGATGCCCTGGGCGCGGGTCCTCTGGACGATGACGTCCACGGCGCTGCGCGAGTCGGTGAGCAGCAGCACCCGGCTCGCCGTGCGGCCCACGCGCGAGATGCGCCCCACCACCCCCGCCTGGTTGACCACCGGCATGCCGGCCCGCACCCCGTGGACGCTCCCGAGGTCAACCAGCATGGTTGGACCGAAGGGGCTCGCGTCCTGCCCCAGGACGTGGGCGAGCCGGACGGGCGCGGGCAGGGTGCGGATGGCGGAGAGGGTGCTCTCGAGGCGCTGCACCTTGGCCTCCAGCTCGCTGATCTGGAAGGAGAGGCCGCGCATGGCGTCGAGCTGTTTCTTGAGGACGAGGTTCTCGTCCCGGAGGTCGCGGAAGAGGAGGTATTTCCGCCAGAGGTCGCGCGCCCAGCGCTTGGGGGCCCCGGCGGCTTGGAGGAGGGGGCCGGAGAGGGAGAGCGCCCCCCGTTCGATCAAGGTGACCCCCCCCTGGCGCCGCACGCTGAGGGTCATCAGCGTGAAGCAGGTCAGGAAGAGGACCGTCAGCAGTGTTGCGCTGCGCCTTTCCAGAATCAGCTGGAACATGCGCTTGTGCTTCTTCTCCACCGGCGGCGGTGGACGGCCTCGCGCCTGGCGTGGAAGAAAGGCTCCGGGCGGGAGGCCTCAGACCGCCAGCTTGGCCAGCAGGTCCAACTCATCCAGCACCTTCCCGGTGCCCATGACGACGGCCGAAAGCGGGTCCTCGGCGACGGTGACGGGCAAGCCCGTCTCCTCGCGGAGCAGGAGGTCGAGGCCCCGGAGGAGGCTGCCGCCTCCGGCGAGGACGATGCCGCGGTCCACGATGTCCGCCGCCAGCTCGGGCGGCGTGCTCTCGAGCGCGCTCCGCACGGCCTCGACGATGGCGTTGACGGGCTCGGAGAGGGACTCGCGGATCTCCTCGTCGCTCACCACGATGGTCTTGGGGATGGCGGCCACCAGATCGCGCCCCTTGATCTCGATGGTGCGGCGCTCTCCGGCGGGGTAGGCGGAACCGATCTCGATCTTGATCTGCTCGGCGGTGCGCTCGCCGATGAGGAGGTTGTAGTTGCGCTTGATGTAGCTGATGATGGCCTCGTCCATCTCGTCGCCGCCGACGCGCACGGACTGGGAGTAGACGATCCCCGCCAGCGAGATCACGGCCACCTCGGTCGTCCCGCCGCCGATGTCCACGATCATGCTGCCGCCCGGCTCCTCGATCGGCAGCCCGACGCCGATCGCGGCCGCCATCGGCTCCTCGATCAGGTAGACCTCGCGCGCGCCCGCGCTCTCGGCGCTGTCGCGCACCGCGCGCTTCTCCACCTGGGTGATGCCCGAGGGCACGCTGATGACCATCCGGGGGCGCACCAGCGTCTTGCGGTTGTGCACCTTCTGGGTGAAGTAGCGCAGCATCGCCTCGGTGATGTCGAAGTTGGCGATGACGCCGTCCTTCATCGGCCGGATGGCGATGATGTTGCCGGGGGTGCGGCCGAGCATGGCCTTGGCCTCGCTCCCGACGGCGAGGATCTTCTTGGTGTCCCTGTGGACGGTGACTACCGAGGGCTCCCGCAGGACGATGCCCTTGCCCTTCACATAGACCAAAGTATTCGCGGTGCCAAGGTCGATGGCCAGGTCGTTCGAGAAAAGTCCCAGGATGGAGCCAAACATGTCGGGTGAAACCCCGTGGGGCGGACGGAGTGAGAACCTATCGCTTATGAGTGCAACCATGCGGTTGTAACATCCGAAGGGGAAAAAATCAACTAAAACCAATGGTTAGGGGTGGAAACTCCATCCAGGCCCTTAGCGGCCCGGCCCGGGAGCCTGGCGCCGGAAGGGGGTCGGAGGGGCCGGTTGCGGGCGGCTGGGAGGTGGGATATGTTGCCTCCTCGTTGCCGCCCCCTCCACCCAGCGCGCTTGGGAGATGGTTTCGCTATGCTGCGGTTTTTCCGCGAACGTGGGAACAGCTGGATTCTCAAGGGCTTTCTGGGTGTCGTGGCCCTGACCTTCATCTCCTGGGGCGGCTTCACCATGGTCCAGGGGCCCGCCGTCGAGGGGGGCAGGGTGGCGGCGTGGGTGAACGACTCCCCCATCACCCTCCAGGAGTATGAGGGAACCTACGCCCGCCAGGTGGAGGCCCTGCGCCGCCAGCTCGGCGCCCAGTTCAAGGATGAGCTCCTCCAGCAGCTCGGGGTGCGGCAGCAGGTTCTGGCGGGGCTGGTTTCGCAGAAGCTCCAGCTCCAGGAAGCCGGCCGGCTGGGCATCCGGGTGAGCGACGCTGAAGTGGCCCTCCGCATCCAGGGGATAGCCGCCTTCCAGCGCGGCGGGCGTTTTGACCCCGGCCTCTACCGCCAGGTGCTCGAGTCGAACCGGCTGAGCCCCCGCCAGTTCGAGGAGGACCAGCGGGTCCAGATCGCCACCGAACGGCTGCGCCGCTACATCGGGATGGCCGCCACCGTGAGCGAGGCCGAGGTGCAGGAGGCGTACCGGCTGGTCAACGAACAGATCAAACTGGCGGTGTTGCCCCTCGCCCCCGTCTTGTTCGAGAAGGAGGCCGCCGTCACCGAGAAGGACCTCGCGGATCATTACGAGAAGAACAAGGAGCAGTTCCGCCTGGGGCCTCAGCGCAAGGCCCAGTGGTGGTACCTCTCCTATGACGCCGTCCGGCCGGGGATCACCGCCGCCGAGGAGGAGCTCAGGGCGCGCTACGACCAGACGCGCGCGCGCTACGCGGTGGCCGACGAGGTGGAGCTGAGCCAGGTCTTCCTTCCGCTCGTTCCCGACGCCAAGCCCGAGCAGGTGGAGGAAGCGAAGAAGAAGCTGGAGGGGCTCCGCGACCAAGCCCGCAAGGGCGCCGACTTCGCCGCCCTCGCCAAGGCGGAGTCCAGGGATCCCTCCGCCTCCAGGGGCGGGGACATGGGCTCCTTCAAACGGGGCGAGATGGTGCCGGAGCTCGAGAGGATGGCGTTCGCGCTCAAAGCGGGCGAGGTGGGCGAGCCCGTGCGCACCTCCTTCGGCTACCACCTCGTGAAGGTCCGGGAGCGGCGCTACGCCCGCCAGCTGACGTTCGAGGAGGCGAAGGCCGAGGTGGAGAAGGACCTCCGCGAGCTCAAAGCCAAGGCCCAGGCCCGCAACGATCTGCGCGCGGTCCGCTACGCGATCGAGGACAAGAAGCCCGCCCCCGCGGCGCAGGGCCTCAGCGCGGGGGATACCGGGTTCTTCACCCAGGAGTCACCGCCCCCGGCTTTCCCCGAGCGGGAGGCGCTGGCCAGCCTGGTGTTCCGGCTCGCGAAGAAGGGCGACCTCTCCTCCGAGGCGGAGGGAGAGAAGGGTGTCCTCTTCGCCCGGCTGGTGGACATGCGGGACTCCCACATTCCTCCTTTCGAGCAGGTGGCGGAGGATGTCCGGAGAAATTTCGTGGAGGAGAAGTCCCTTCAGATCGCGCGCGCCAAGGCCGAAGGCTGGCTCAAGGAGCTGAGCGCGGGGAAGCGGGACCTCGCCGTCCTGGCCAAGGAGCTCAACGTCAAGCTCCTCGCGCCCGAGCCCTTCTCGCGCGCCCGCGTCCCCCAGGAGCTGTCCGCGGGCCCGGAGGCGATTCGCGCCCTGTTCCGGCTCAAGAAGGGAGAGGTGGGGCGGGTCTTCTCCGGCAGGAATGTCTGGCTCGTCCTGTGCGACGAGCCCGCCTCGGCCGACATGGCCAAGTTCGGCGAGCAGAAGGAAAGCCTGCGCACGCGCCTAGCCGAGGAGAGGCAGCGCCTCCTCTTCCTGCGCCACATGGAGGCGCTGCGGCAGGCGTCCAAGCTGCGGATGGAGAAGGGGTTTAACCTCTAGGCGCCGGCCGGCGGGGGAGCCCCCCGCCCGCCCCGCGCGCGGCTAGCGCCAGAAGTCCTGGCGATCCTCGGGCCGCACCTCGTGCTTTTCCTGAATGCGCTTCTCGAACTCCCGGGAGACTTCCTGCTTCCGGGCCTCCTGCTGCTCCATGAGTTCCTTGAGGCCCGGCGTCTTCTTCTTCGCGGCCTCGGCGAAGGGGTCCTTCACCTGATGGCGCGAGAGGGAGACGAGGTCCCCCCGCACCTCGAGCTTGATCTGGTTCCCGGGGCCCACCCCGAGCGCCTTCATCACCTCCTTGGGGAGGTGGATGCGCCCTCCCTCCCCGACCTCCATGACGTGAACGGGCTTCTCGTTCATCGGATCGGCTCCTCTCCTCCGCCGCGGCCCCCGCCGCTAGCCCCAGGTCAGTAGGTGCATGCCGAGAGGCTGGGGGAGGTCGGAGTGGTTGGGGAGCACCCGCACCGCGATCCCGCGCGACCCGGCGGTCTCGCAGGTGAACTCCCCCTGGAAGCGGTAGGTCCCGTTGCCCAGGTCGGT